>NZ_JBZFUM010000008.1:0-27034 GCF_058314535.1 Streptococcus sp. ELY_125
TACGATTAACGGTGTAACTTACAGTTCGAATACGGTTAAGACGACGACACCGGAGGATCCGGCTGATCCTACGCCGCCGGCACCAAATCGTAACCGTCTGCCGCTAACTGTGAGCTATTACCTTGGGGACGCAACACCGCAGCCAGCGAAGGCCAGTCTTTTACCACAGACGGGCAGCAAGGAGAGTGCTTATCTGCCGCTCTTAGGCTTGAGTGCGATTTTAGCTAGTCTTGGTTTGGCAGGGATGCGTCGTAAGAAGGAAGCTTAATCAAACCAAAGAAGCAGATCTAGTCTCTGCTTCTTATTTTTAAGGTCCCATTAGCAGCTCTGGCAGCTGCCTTTTATTAGAAGTGGCTAGAGTTTAAACATTTTTCTATATAGAAACTATCATTTTTACCCATAACGTGGTATACTAAATAAGTTGCACTAAAGTGCAATTATTATATATTACAGGTTTTATAAGACAGCCTCGCACTGTTTTTAGAAAGAGAATTTAAGTGAAATTTACAGAATTACATTTAGCAGAAGATATTCTGCAAGCCGTTGACAAAGCAAGTTTTGTCGAGCCTTCTCCTATCCAGGAACTGACGATTCCTTTAGCCCTCGAGGGCAAGGATGTCATCGGTCAAGCACAGACAGGAACAGGTAAGACAGCTGCTTTTGGTTTGCCAACCCTCAATAAAATTGATGCTGAAAATAAAGCGATTCAAGCTTTAGTTATTGCGCCAACGCGTGAATTAGCGGTACAGAGTCAGGAAGAGCTCTTCCGCTTTGGCCGTGAAAAAGGCGTCAAGGTTCGTTCAGTTTATGGGGGATCTAGCATTGAGAAACAAATTAAAGCCCTGCGTTCAGGTGCCCATATTGTCGTTGGTACACCGGGACGTCTGCTGGACTTAATCAAACGTCGGGCTCTTAAGCTCAATACGGTTGAGACCTTGATTCTTGACGAAGCTGATGAAATGCTTAATATGGGGTTTCTTGAGGATATCGAGGCTATTATCAGCCATGTTCCTGAAGAACGTCAAACCCTTCTCTTTTCAGCTACCATGCCTGATGCCATCAAGCGTATCGGTGTGAAATTTATGAAAGAGCCCGAGCACGTTAAAATTGCTGCTAAAGAATTGACCAGCGACAAGGTCGAACAATTTTATATCCGAGTTAAAGAGCAGGAAAAGTTCGATACGATGACCCGCCTTATTGACGTTGATCAGCCGGAATTATCTATTGTTTTTGGTCGTACCAAACGTCGTGTTGATGAATTGACCCGCGGGTTAAAGCTGCGTGGCTATCGCGCAGAAGGTATTCATGGTGATTTAGATCAGAACAAACGCCTGCGAGTTATCCGCGATTTTAAAAATGATAACCTTGATATCCTAGTTGCAACCGATGTGGCTGCCCGTGGACTGGATATCTCAGGTGTGACCCATGTTTATAACTATGATATCCCACAGGATCCTGAAAGCTATGTCCATCGCATTGGGCGGACAGGTCGTGCCGGTAAGTCAGGTCAGTCTATCACCTTTGTGTCACCAAATGAAATGGGCTATCTGTCTATCATTGAAAAATTGACGAACAAGCGTATGAAGGGACTAAAACCGGCTACAGCCGAGGAGGCCTTTCAAGCAAAAAAACGTGTGGCTCTTAAAAAGATTGAGCGCGATTTCGCGGATGAAGCGGTTCGAGCTAACTTTGAAAAATTTAAGGGTGACGCTGTTAAATTAGCAGCTGAATTTTCACCAGAAGAGCTGGCTCTCTATATCCTTAGCCTCACCGTGCAGGATCCTGAGACAATGCCAGAAGTCGAAATTAGTCGTGAAAAACCACTACCTTTTAAACCGTCTGGTAGTCATAAGGGCAAAGGCGGTCGCGGTAATAATAATCACCGCAGTGGCGGTAGAGATCGTTATCGCCGGGATAACAATGGTCGACGCGACTTTAAGCGGGTCTCCAATAAAAATCGTAAAGACTTCGAAAAAAAGGACAATAAACGTCCCCACCGCACTTCAAGTGAAAAGAAAAATGGCTTCGTTATCCGCAATAAAGGTGACAGATAAGTCCATTTGTTTCTTGTTGTATAATTAAAAGGCACCTCAGCCATTGTGTACATGTATGCACAGCTGAGGGACCTTTTTATTTTTTTCCTACTCTCTTGAAAGTTTTTAAGAAGGAATTGAGAGAACCTTTAAATATTATTAAAATGAGCTGGAAGCGTTTACAAAAATAGTTACAAATAAGTATAATATAGGCGTAGAAGGTTATAACTTTTTAAAGATATTATTGGGGAGGTGATCTCTATGCCATCGCGTCATGATTTACATCATTCCAAAAAACAAACCTCCTTTTGGAAATGGGGAGGCACACTTTTAGGTCTGGTTTTGATAGCTTTAATCGCTTTTATTTTCATCAATCAATCCACGACTACAACGCATAGTAACCAAAAGGCAAGGAGCCCTCAAAATTCTATACGTCATAAATCATCAAATCATTCGGCAGAAAAGCCTAAGAACAAGAGTAGTTCAGTATCTAGCTCCAGCCAATCAGGTACCAATGATAGTGATAACAATCAGTCTTCTAGTCAGAATCAGAGCCAGATTATTTCCAGTGATCTAGTAGGTACGTGGCAGGGTCAGACTCCTGTCAGCAATTATGCAGTTACCATGACCTTTCAGGAAAATGGTCAGATTGATGTGGCGGTTGACCAAACCGCTCTCAGTCTTACAGTTGGCAGTTTGAGAGAAATTTCACCTGGCCTATACCTCTACCAAGATATCAGTCCTGCTGATCAGGCTAACTACTTGTTACCGGGTGCTGAACTCGGTGGCACTGGTGGCCCAGTCAAGTTTGGCTATGGGGTATCCGTCAATGGTGATACCATTAAGCCTGTCTTCTGGCAGGTTCAACCAGACCAAGATTTTACGGCCGATAACATGTCCAAAGAAGCCGGCTACCACGGAGTATTCACTCTCAGTCGTAGCCAATAGAAACTTCACTGGGCATATTAACATAGAAAAAGCGAGGTAGATTTTCTGAGTAATCTGCCTCGTTTTGCGTTTACAGGATAATTTAGCTAAAGAAGTGAATGAGAATACCACCTAATATCAGAATAATAGCCCCGCCGAGCCGGTTGGCCATCTGGGCGAAGGCAATCATTTCCATACGATCAGCAGCTGAGAGGACAGCGATATTGCCAGTACCCCCCATTGAATTATTAATCATACCTGCACCGATGGCTGTTTCGACTGGATAGAGACCAAAGATTTTACCGAGGAACCAGCTGGCCAGTCCCATGGCGATTACCGAAGTTAAGCTAAGGATAAGGAATTGCCAAGTCATGGCCTGTGCTAGTTTGGATAGGTCCATCATAGCCAAACCGATACCAGCCAAAACAGCATGGGTTAAGTTGGTCATGACGACTTGGTTGAACATAACAACACAGTCTTGAAGTGCTTTTGGTACGGCATCAGTTGCTTTCAAGATAAAGACAATGATGATCATAAAGGCGTAACTGTGGATCTTTGGAATAAAGGCGTTGAGGATAACACCGATGAGAAACAATCCAAAGGCAAGCATGAGGCCAACGCCAATCTTAGTAGCATCAAGCCTTAATTTTGGTTTTTCAAGCTCTTCCTTATTAACTTCGATCAGAACACCGTGACCGTTGTACTTGGTATTGACGAAAGCTTTAGCAAGAAAGATAGCCCCGATGATGGCAAATAGGTTACCCAGAGTCGTTGCGGGGGCCAACTGATTAAGGATTTGACCGGCAGGGACATGGAGTTGGCTAGCATAGATTTTAGAAAGCGGTACGATACCAGCTCCCATACCTCCAGCCATCTGAGCCATAGAGATATAAAGTACAGAGTGACCAAAGCCTTGACCAAGAAGGGCTCCCATAGTACCTGTAGCGAAGAAGCCAATGACCATAGTAGCGAGTGAGATTGGGATGAAGCGAGCCGAAGCCTTAACCAAGAGGTTGCGGTTCATGCCTAGGATAGCTCCACAGATCAAGGCAGCAATATAGAAGTCTAGAAAACCCCAATCTTGCATAAAAGTTCCCGTAGCTTTAACCAGTTCCTTAGGCATGATATGAAGACTGTTAAGCAGGGCAGCCACAATCAAGGTAAAAACAGAACCACCACCGAGGTAGGTGTTAAAAATAGGCAATTTTTCCCCACAGAAGTAGAAGAGGTGCCCTAAAAGGATGAGCATGAAGGTAATTCCTAACATATTAAAAGGAAGTTTCCCCATCCAGATGGTAATAGCTAAAATGATGATCAAACCCATATAGAGGGGGAGACCAAGACCGGAGATTTTAATATCGTTTAATTTTTTCATAATAGCTAAGAGCCTCCAACTACTTAATAATCAGGGTACCATTTGAGGTCACGGACAGCCTTAGCCATATCAGTTTCCTTTGCTTGGGCCAAGCCCTGTTCTTGCGCTTTTTTGGCAACGGCTTCAGCTACCTTAATAGAAACATCAGCTACATACTTAAATGGTGGAAGAACGGGTGCCCCTGGCTGACCCGGATCGACCAAACCACTGAGTGAGTGAGCAGCGGCCCCAATCATTTCATCAGTCAAGAGCTTGGCTTCTGAGGCTAACATACCAAGTCCGAGACCTGGATAGATAAGGGCGTTGTTGGCTTGACCGATTTGATAATCGACGTCCTTATAAGTAACAGTACCGGAAGGAACACCTGTTGCTACGAAGGCCTTACCATCAGACCATTCAATCACTTGCTCAGCAGTTGCTTCCAATTTTTTAGTTGGGTTAGAGATTGGGAAGATAACCGGACGTTCGGTATTTTGACACATAGCTTGGACAACTTCCTTGGTGAAGGCACCAGCATCGGTAGAAGTACCGACCAAGATTGTTGATTTAACAGTTTTGATGACGTCAAGCAAATTGGTCATATTGTCGGAACCTTCAAAGTCAGCGCGCTTCTTAGCAAATGGTTTTTGAGCTGGAGTGAGATCATCCATATCGTCAAAAAGAAGACCCTGCTTATCGATCATGAAGAAATGCTTGTAGGCTTCCTCTTCTGACAACCCTTCGCTGACCATTTCAGCATGAACTCGAGAAGCGATACCAGCACCGGCAGAACCACCACCGTAGCAGAGGTAGACTTGATCAGTCAATTTTTCGCCAGTGATATCAAGGGCGCCAAAGATACCACCAAGTACAACGATACCAGTACCTTGGATATCATCATTAAAGGTTGGAATGTCATTCTTGTATTTATCAAGAATAGTAGCAGCATTGGAGCGGCCGAAATCCTCCCAGTGGAGGTAGAGTTTAGGAAAGAGTCTTTCAGCTGTTTGGACAAACTGGTCAATAAACTCGTAATATTGTTGGCCGCGGATCCGTTCATGACGGTTGCCCAGATACATAGGATTATTCAAAAGCTCACGGCGGTTGGTACCGGCATCAATAACCAGCGGCATGACACAGGCAGGGTCGATACCGGCAGCCGCAGTGTAGACCATGAGTTTTCCGACAGATATATCAACTCCTTGTACGCCCCAGTCACCGATACCAAGGATACCTTCAGCATCAGTTGCTACAATTAGACGAATATCACGGTCACCAGCAGCATTTTTCAAGGTTTCTTCAATATTTTCAGGGTGGTTAATATCAAGGTAGGCCGCGTATTGAGGATCAACAAAAAGTTGGCTGTAATTTTCAATAGTATCTGCAATTGTGGGATCGTAAACAATAGGATTAAACTCTACGATATGCTGATTGAACAAATAGTAAAAAAGGGTGCGATTGGTATTGAAAATTTCCATCAAAAAGAGACGTTTTTCTAGATCTGATGGTTTTTGTAGGTAGTGCTGGTAAGCTTGATCTGCCTGTTCTTCAATGGTTTGTACGTAAGGTGGTAAGAGACCAATCAGACCGTGTTCCTTACGTTCTTCCATAGTGAAGGCAGTTCCCTTATTCAAAAAGGGATTGTTTAAAATATCGTGTGCTTGCATTTTATTCTCCTCTATAATAAATAATGATAAGTAATGCTCCTCGCAAAGAGCGACCTTATTATAGGAGTGCCGCCTTCTTATAGTCAACTGCTCATCTTATCATAAATTTTATTTATAAGACAACCTTTTGTGCTACAATGATAAGAGTGGAGGTTCTGTATGAATATCAGGGATTTAGAGTATTTTCAGGAGTTATCTAAGTTAAACTCATTTACGGCAGTCGCCCAGTCTTTCAAGGTCAGTCAGCCTACCATTACCTACGCTGTCAAGCGATTAGAAAGTTACTTTAACTGTGAACTGTTTGTCAAGGATCCTTCTCACCGCTCGGTCATTTTAACCCAGCAAGGGAGGATTCTAGCTAAACATATTGAAGCTATTCTAGCAGAACTGGCGATTTCTCAAAAAGAGATAGCACGCGTTAGTCATCAGGAAGTTAAGGTTGGTTTTCCTCCTATTATCAGAGCACGAATTTTATCAGAGCTTATTCATAAAGGAGCAGGCCTAAATTTTATGTCTAGAATGCAAATGTTGGGCGGTGGCTCAGTTGATTTGCTATCGCAGCTAATAGCTGGCGATTTGGATTTCAGCCTTATCGGAAGTCTGCACCCCTTGGAACATCCTAAGCTAGTTACGAAGGAGCTCTACCAGCGTCCTTTTTACATTATCGTATCGGAAAAACACCCTCTGGCCAAGAAGCAGGCTGTCTCCTTTAGTGAAGTATTAGATGAACCCTTCCTTATTCTGGATGAAGGGCATACGCATTTAGAGGCCTTTAATTACCTGAATGATAAATACCAACGAGGCGCTAATATCTTTCTAAAATTGAGTGAGGTCGCCATTATTGGACAGATGGTTGAAGAAAATCTTGGCATTACCCTGCTGACAGACTTTCTCCTCTTTTCAGAATTAGAAGGTCTGGTCAAGATCCCTCTTATAGATGACGATAATGTCAGTTTTCATGTCAGCTACGCCTATCCTAAACAGGCTGTGCTCTCTCCAGTCATTCAAGAGTTTATCACTCTTTTAGAGCAGATTGATAAAACTAACGTATAAAATAAGAGCAGGACAAGCAATTGCTCAGGCTTCTCCTGCTCTTATTCAGTATGTTCCGCTATGTAATCTAGTTTTTCCTGCCGAGTTTTTTGTTTAAAGAGGCTTTCGGCTCTCATGGCAGCATTTTTGTGATTGAAGGTTTCCGAGTAGATAAGTTTGACAGGGAGTCGCGCCTTAGTATATTTGGCGCCTTTACCAGCATTATGAGTTGCAATTCGCTTGTCCAAGTCAGTAGTGTAGCCGGTGTAGAGACTGCCGTCAGCACATTCCAACACATACATATAAGCCTTGTGATCCTTACCGAAGTAAATGTCATGAATCTTATCAGTGTAGTCACCATTATCTTTATGGACAATGAGTGGGGGTAGGAACTTCATACCGTCGATAGAGCCGTCTTTAATAGCTTCAATCAAAAGCATATTAGCTTCCTTATTAGTCTTGGGGTAGACAAATTGGATCCGTTTGGGAGCCAGTTTGTAGCGTCTCATTGTATCGATAATTTCTAAAAAACGTTCCGGCCGATGCACCATTGCCAACCGCCCCTTGGTTTTAAGTGCCTGCTGGCTAATTTGGCAAACTTCTTCAAGGTCAGTCGCAATCTCGTGACGGGCTAAAAGATAGTGCTGACTGGCATTTTTCTTGGAGGTTTCGGTTGCCTTGAAATAGGGAGGATTACAGAGGATAAGATCCACTTTTGAGCGAGGAGCATGATCCATGAGATTTTTTAGGTCATCATTAATCATGGTGACTTGCTCAGTTAAGCCATTGAGCTCAATCGATCGCTGTCCCATATCAGCTAGTCGTTCTTGGAGTTCAATTTCTAGGATTTTGGCCTTGGTCTGGGTTGAGGCAAAGAGACCGACGGCGCCGTTGCCACTGCAGAGATCGACAATCAAACCTTTAGACGGGAACTTTGGAAAGCGTGACAGCAAGACACTATCGACAGAGTAGCTGAAAACTTCCTTGTTTTGAATAATTTTAACATCAGTAGAGAAGAGCTGATCAATGCGCTCTCCTTTAAGCAGATTTTTCTTTGCCATGGAAATCATTATAGCATGATTTGATAGTGAAGAGAAGGTGAGAATGAAACAGATGATAATTATCAGAAAAAATCATTATTTATTTTCGAATGATTACTATTTGTATTAAAAATTACAAATTCACTCTAATTTTCCTTGCATAAGTAAATTTTAAGCGCTACAATGACTGCGTAATTTTTTAAAAAGAGAACTTTCTATGAACACAGTAAGTTTGGATTCGATGGCTTTTGATAATTTTGAGGTGGTGGATGGAAACTTTCTCTCAAATGTAGATGGTGGTGCTGAGTGGGGTAATGCGTTGTTGAGTGCTGCCACTTCAATTGGCTTCGGTGCTATGGCTCTCACTGCAGCACCAGTCAGTGTTCCAGCAACTTTAATGTTATTAACTGCTCAAGGAGTATCAACTGGTTTAGAAATATATTATTTGAACAAAGATTAAAAATTTAGCTGGGATTATGAAATTCTAAATACTAGTAGTGAGATATAAATATGCCTAATTATAGAAAGTGATTAATTATAAGGAGAAAATAGAAAATTTTATTATGAATATAACAACATTAGGCACAGTAGCTTTTGATGACTTCGAAATCGCAGACGCAGACTTTATGGCCTCTTTTTCAGGAGGTGGCAATACAGTAGGAGTACTAACTGCAGCGGCTACTTCATTAGGATTTGGTGCTGCAGCCTGTTTAGCAGCTGGGACTCCTGTTGGTTGGCTATACCTAGGAGCACAAGGGCTGGCGATGGCTGCTGAGTATGCCTACTCTCAAGAATAATAAGAGGTGAGCAATTTTGTTGGAAAAGAAGAGTACTCAAGAAAAGATTGCAAGGTTACTGGCTTTAACAGTGAGTACATTTGCTCTAACTTTCCTTTTATGGCCTATTTCAAAGTTTTTTTCGATCATTTTATTTCTAGCATTGATGGTTACCAATGTCTTCCTACTTTTGTCAAAAAATGATTAAAAATATAAAATGAGAAGAGTTATAAAATTACTATCTTGGTTCATAATTGCTATCGTTGATTTTGTATTTATCTGATCAAGTCAAAGAATAGTGGCAACAGTGATATTTGCATTAATCATAGTTGCAATGTCTTCAGTTTTTTTGTTGCACTTTATTTTACAATCTATCATGATAAAAAAGCTAAAATCATGATATCAAAATTCAGTAAATTTTTATGCTACTCCCCCGTCTCCATCATGGCGTCTGGGCTCTTTTGATAATGATTCAGAGTCGTTAGGAGCTGGATCATTTGAATGCGGAATGTGACAGCATGTACTAGCAGCCTTAGCAATAGGAGTTATCGCTATTAATATGGGGCTTACGACAGGATACTGCTATAATAATGCAGATTGGATTATTGGTAATAAAAACTGAGATTCTTTTAAAACTCGCTAAAATAATTGCTTTTTTTGTTAATATCTTAGCTTCTATCTTCGTAATAGTCTATTTTCTTTTTTTCAGTAAGTAGTAGAATTTTAGATAAGATAGCTCATCTCTTGGTTACAGAAATTTTGAAAAAGAAGATATGCTAGCAAATTTAGAAGGTGAATTTAATGGACTTGGATTTGCAGCTTCATATCTTCTTGGTGAATGGGGGGTGCACTTGGAGCAATGACTGCTGCTATTCCTGTCGGAGCAGCTCTTTATGGGGAGTGGCTCTTTGTATGGCTGGTGCCGCTGCATATTATGCATTCGAAGAATAACTAGGGGAACTGATATGTTATTTAATACTAAGTTTAGAAGATGGTATACGCTATTCCTATTTCTAGTAGTAGCTATAATATGGACGATGACCTTTTGGTCCTATAGTAAACTGTTTGCAGTTTTATCTTTTATCGTAATTATGGCTGTCAATCTTCTTACTTTTTTGCAGTAAAGGGTTCAGATAACTAACGTCAATAATTTTGTACTTTATAAAATAGTTATGAAGTCCATCCTTTTGACTCTTTGTCAACTGTAATAGGTGTCGAATAAGTTAGATACGAGAGAGGATCATAGCTCTCTCGTGTTGTCTTTCTTAAGTTTTTAGGCGACAAGTTAAAATGAACAGCTGCCAGGTTGTTTTACTATTCAAAGCAAGAAGAATTTTGTCTTATTTTAGAGTTATTAAAATAGCGAAGGAATAGGAATGAAGACTTTCGGAGCTATTGCAGGTGGTGTTACTGAGGGAGTAAGTGGTGCAGTTTTAGGATACAAAGCAGGAGATTGTTTGACTAATTAGTTATGAAATATGTGATTATTTTTATCCTTTGGATAACTTTGGTTATTTTAGATACGATTTTTATAAGGTTTTCTAAAAACCAGAAACTCAAAGCCTTATCTTCTACATCGGTCTTGTTGATAACAGTTTTGTTGGCTCTTTATGAACTGTTTTGGTCTTAGGCTAATGTTATAGTTGAGAGGTTGCATGAATAAATCAATGTAATTTAGCACTTATCGACGATCATTGCCGTACATGGTGCAGTTGCCGGCGGAATTGGTGGAGGAGTGAATTATTTACTGAATTGTTGAGGGTAATATGGAATATTGCATTACGGGAGCTATTATAGCACCACTAGTTGTCATGATAATTATACAATTGATGAATTGGAAAAAACCAAAATAACTTGTTGTGAAGATTAGCTTTGATGACCTCAAGATAGCTAATTATCTACACAAGAAAGCTAATGATATGGTACTTGGAATCTAGTGGGAAGCTGGGTTCCTTTTTTGCTTATTGTTCTTAGTCTTGCTGATGTTCTGACCTTCCTTGCTTTCTTGATTTTTAAGGGAATTTGCTTTAAAATAAAAGAGCTGAAAAATGAATAATGACAAGCGATGGTTAACAGCTTGTCTAGGAGATAGATCATGTCAACAAGTATCAAAAAACGTCCAGAGGTCTTGTCACCTGCAGGGACTTTGGAAAAATTAAAAGTAGCCGTTCTCTACGGGGCCGATGCGGTCTTTGTCGGCGGCCAGCAGTATGGACTGCGCAGTCGTGCTGGGAATTTTAGCATGGAGGATATGCAAGAAGGCATCAATTTTGCTCATGAACATGGAGCCAAGGTCTATGTGGCCGCTAACATGGTAACCCATGAAGGCAATGAACAAGGAGCCGGCGACTGGTTCCGCCAGCTGCGTGATATGGGTCTCGATGCCGTTATCGTATCGGATCCAGCCTTGATTGAAATCTGTGCGATAGAAGCGCCGGGTCTGGATATTCACCTGTCGACCCAAGCGTCGGCGACCAATGTCGAAACTTTTAAATTCTGGAGCAATTATGGCCTGACTCGTGTCGTCTTGGCGCGTGAGGTCAATATGGAAGAACTGGCTGAGATTCGCCGCCGTACAGATGTTGAAATCGAGGCCTTTGTTCACGGTGCTATGTGCATTTCTTATTCAGGTCGCTGTACTTTATCTAACCACATGAGCCACCGCGATGCCAATCGCGGCGGTTGTTCACAGTCCTGCCGCTGGAAATACGATCTTTACGATATGCCATTTGGTCAGGAGCGTCGCAGCCTCAAGGGGGAAATTCCTGAAGAGTACTCCATGTCAGCGGTTGATATGTGCATGATTGAACATATTCCTGACATGATTGAAAATGGCGTTGATAGCTTAAAGATTGAAGGCCGGATGAAATCGATCCATTACGTTTCAACTGTAACAAACTGCTATAAGGCCGCGGTAGATGCCTATATGGAGAGTCCAGAAAAATTCGAAGCTATCAAGGATGATTTGATTGATGAACTCTGGAAGGTTGCCCAACGTGAATTGGCAACGGGCTTCTACTACAGTACTCCTACAGAACATGAGCAGCTCTTCGGCGCCCGCCGCAAAATTCCGCAGTATAAATTTATCGCTGAGGTCGTTTCCTTTAATGAAAAAACGATGACAGCTACCATTCGTCAGCGTAATGTTATCAAGGAAGGGGATCATGTTGAATTTTACGGTCCAGGTTTCCGCCATTTTGAAACCAATATCGAAGATCTCCACGATGCTGAGGGAAATAAAATTGATCGGGCACCAAATCCTATGGAACTTTTGACGATCACGGTTCCTCAAGCAGTTCAGCCGGGTGACATGGTTCGTGCCTGCAAGGAAGGTCTCGTCAATCTCTATAAGGAAGACGGCAGCAGCCAAACAGTTAGGGCCTGATTTTTGGAAAACTTTTACGAATAAACAGTCAGGAGGAAGAGCAAATATGGCAGAATTTACATTTGAAATTGAAGAAAAACTCTTGGTCCTCTCTGAAAATGACAAGGGTTGGACCAAAGAGCTTAATCGCGTTAGCTTTAATGGTGCTCCGGCCAAGTATGATATTCGTGCGTGGAGCCCTGATCATACTAAAATGGGTAAGGGTATCACTCTGACCAACGAAGAATTTCAAGTTCTTGTTGACGCTTTTAAAAATTAAATAGGATTAGGGTTGCTGCTTTGCTTATAGAGCGAAGGGCTGACCCTAGTTTTTTTATTAGGGAAGCTTAAAGGCGGTAACTTCTATCATATTTGGCTTTTAGTCAAATGTCTTTAGGTATTATCCTAGGCTAAAAATTTTTTCGCCACTAGGCTGACCTTTGCAGTATTAGCTTGACAAAGCTTTCTGAAAGAGGTTACAATATGAGAAAATAAGAGTGGGGATTATTTTACCAATTTCCGCATGGAATATTTTTGAGTAAGGATTAGCAGCCTTGTCATTAAGGAGTCAGATGAGAGAGTTTGAAGATGATTATAGACGGGCCATCGGGAAAAGTGGAGTTCGAGGCTTGGGCGACCCACAGGTCAAAAAAGAATTGGAAGATAGGGTCTATCGTCTGCACGAGGCCTTGAGGGTATCCGAAGATGAAAACTCCCGTCATGAAATCCAGTTTCTTTTGGACCGCGCCAAGGGAGAGTACCAAAAGTATATTCTAGCAGAGAGGAAGATGGTGGCTATGATTCGACGTGATATGCGAGTGCAAGCAGAAGAAGAAGAGCGTAAGAAAAAACGACAACTATTTATATTGATAGCTAGTATAGCTGGATTAGCGCTGGTTGTTCTCTTTGTTATCTTGCACATCAATGCAGCTAATCGAGCAGCTAAAAACGAGGCAGCAGCCAAGGCCGCTTTTCAACAGAAATCAGATGTAGCCAAGAGTTCCAAGGAGGAAGCGGACAATAAGCTAGGAGACACAGAGCTTTTTCCTAAAAATCTCATTGGTACTTGGTCAGGCCAACAAGGAGGGGCCGAAATAACTCTGACTTTCAGCGAAGATGGCACTGTGACTGTCACGACTGAGCTCAGTGATGGAAGCTACACTGAAAATTCGGGAGTTGTTACATCAACGCTACCAGTTGATGATACGACCTTTAGAATCGTTGAGTATTCTGGAGTGGTTTCCCCCGAACAGTCCAACGGTACCGCAGTTTCTGAACTGGGCTATAAACTGGGTTCTGGTGGCAAGGAACTCTATCCGATTCTCTGGCAGTCCCAGGCAGGTCAGGCTATTGACTACAGCAAGTATACTTATGACGATAGCAATGTCCTTAAAAAGGAAGACTAAACCATATTAGCAAAAAGCCGGTGGTGTTTCCGCTGGCTTTTTGCGATTAATATTAGTGCTAATGTACTTTGAAGATAAATCCGATGAGGTGATGAGTCTTAGACAGCTCAAAAGATCTCACAGACCTTTTGAGTTAGGAAGGGTAAGACCAACGGAGCTGATATCATAAAAATAAGGATCTATCATAAGATTCTCAAACGCTATGAAAGTGTCCAGTAAAAGCTGTATCTATTTCATAGCTCCCTTCTTTAAAATTTGGTATAATATAAACTAACACTTATTACAAATTAAAAGAATGGAGGTAGGCTGGTGGCGGATTATCTGTCGGTCAGTTCCCTGACTAAATATTTAAAACTTAAGTTTGACCGCGACCCCTATTTAGAGAGAGTCTACCTGACTGGTCAAGTATCCAATTTCCGCAAGCGTCCCAATCACCAATATTTCTCTCTTAAGGATGAGCATGCTGTTATTCAGGCTACTGTGTGGGCTGGTGTCTTTCGTAAGCTGGGTTTTGATTTAGAAGAGGGAATGAAAATCAATGTTGTCGGCCGCGTTCAGCTCTATGCTCCTAATGGAACTTACTCTATTGTTATCGAAAGAGCCGAGCCTGATGGCATTGGTGCTTTGGCTGTCCAGTTTGAACAGCTAAAAAAGAAGCTGACCCAGACGGGCTACTTTGCAGCTGAGCATAAGCAAGCCCTCCCACAGTTTGTTAAGAAAATTGGTGTCATCACGAGTCCCAGCGGTGCTGTGATTCGTGACATTATTACGACTATCCGCCGGCGTTTCCCAGGTGTTGCCGTTTTACTTTTTCCTACAAAAGTTCAAGGAGAAGGCAGCGCGCAGGAAGTAGCCGATAATATCGCTAAGGCTAATCAGAGAGAAGACCTAGACTTACTAATTGTTGGACGTGGTGGCGGTTCTATTGAGGACCTCTGGGCTTTCAATGAGGAGATTGTTGTTCAGGCTATTTTTGAATCCCGACTGCCAGTCATCTCAAGTGTCGGACATGAGACAGACACTACCCTCGCCGACTATGTGGCTGATCACAGAGCGGCAACACCGACAGCAGCAGCTGAATTGGCTACCCCTGTCACAAAGGCTGATGTTCTTTCTTGGCTTCAGGAAGCGAGTCATCGTGCCTATCAAGCAGTACAGCGTCACATTAAACAGCAGGAAGACAGGTTTTTGCAGGTCAGCCGCTCGGTTATTTTTCGCCAGCCTGAGCGACTTTATGATGCTCACAGTCAAAAACTGGATCGTTTGCGAGAGCAGTTGTTCAACTTAACACGCAGCTATTTGAGGCAGAATCAGCAGGAGCAACTCCTGTTGGCTCATCGCTTAAACAGCTTGGATTTGCGAGGTCAGTTGGAGCGATTTCAGGATCGCCTCAATCAGCAAGAGCGCTTGCTGAAATCTAATATGGCCAATCAATATGACAGTAAGCTGGCTCGTTTTGAAAAGGCTCAGGATGCACTCTTATCGTTAGATACTAGCCGAATCGTCGCAAGGGGCTATGCTATTGTGCAAAAAGATGGCAGACCGATTACTAGTGTTAAAGAGGCAGCGATAGGAATGGCTCTGAACTTAGAGATGAAAGATGGGGAACTAGAAGTAGAGGTAAAAAATGCCAAGCAAAAAGAAGACATTTGAAGAAAATTTACAGGAATTAGAAGCGATTGTTACCAAGCTGGAAAATGGTGATGTTCCTCTGGAAAAGGCTATTGCAGAATTTCAAAAAGGGATGACGCTCTCAAAAGATTTACAAAAAACCTTGTCTGAGGCAGAGGAAACGCTTGTTAAGGTCATGCAGACTGATGGTTCCGAAGTAGAAATGGATAGTGATGACTAAGCTCCAAAAGATTGATCAGGCTATTCGTAGCTATTATGAGCGTGAGCCGGTTGCTGATAAACTAATAGAAGCTATTTTTTACTCCATTGATGCTGGCGGCAAGCGGATTCGTCCCTCGATGCTGCTGGACATTGTTGAAGGTTTCGGTATTGAGCTGAAAACTTGCCACTATCAGGTTGCTGCAGCTTTGGAAATGATTCATACTGGTAGTCTGATTCACGATGATCTACCTGCTATGGATAATGATGATTATCGACGCGGACGTCTCACCAACCATAGGCAGTTTGACGAAGCCACAGCTATCTTAGCTGGCGACAGCCTCTTTTTAGATTCTTATGGCTTATTGGCGCAGGCTGATTTACCAGAGGATATGGCTATCGCCTTGATTAAAAATCTATCTCAAGCTTCTGGCACCTTTGGTATGGTGGGCGGTCAGGTGCTGGATATTGAGGGTGAAGGTCAGCAGCTTGAATTTGAAGAACTGTCGGCTATTCATCGTAACAAAACAGGGAAGCTTCTTGCTTATCCTTTTAAAGCCGCTGCCATTCTTGCTAACCAAGACGACGCGACTCAGGAGCAGTGTGAACAGGCTGGGATTCTAGTTGGTATGGCCTTTCAAATCAGGGATGATATTTTAGATGTGACAGCAAGTTTTGAAGACTTAGGCAAAACGCCTCAAAAGGACTTGATGGCTGAAAAATCAACCTACCCAAGCCTGCTCGGCCTAGATAGATCTTACCATCTCTTGGAGGAATCCCTCAACCAAGCTATTGCTATTTTGCAAGAACTAAAAGTTAGTAAGGGATTTGTTCCGGATAAAATTATAAGGATGATAGAAAGGTTGCGGTTGCATGCCTAAGGAACGAGTAGATGTACTAGCCTATAAGCAGGGTCTCTTTGCTACCCGAGAGCAGGCTAAACGCGGCGTTATGGCAGGTCTGGTCGTCGCTGTGTCAGATGGTCAGCGCTTTGATAAACCCGGAGAAAAGATTTCTGATGATATTGAACTTAGGCTGAAAGGCGAAGTCCTTAAATATGTTAGCCGCGGTGGTCTTAAGCTGGAAAAGGCTTTAGAGATTTTTGATATCGCAGTTGAGGGACTAATTACCCTAGATATAGGTGCGTCAACTGGCGGTTTTACTGATGTTATGCTGCAAAATGGAGCTAAACTGGTCTATGCAGTAGATGTTGGTACTAACCAGCTCGTTTGGAAACTTAGACAGGACCAGCGTGTTATTAGTATGGAGCAGTATAATTTCCGCTACGCTAAATCCGACGATTTTAGTCGCGGCTTGCCTAGTTTTGCTAGTATTGATGTTAGCTTTATTTCGCTCAGTCTTATTTTACCGCCCTTAGCTGCCTTGCTCTCACAAGGCTGCCGCCTTGTTGCCCTAGTCAAACCGCAGTTTGAAGCAGGGCGCCGACAGGTTGGTAAAAATGGCATTATCAAGGACCCAGCTGTCCATCAAAACGTTTTAGAAACTGTGGCTGCCTTTGCTGTCGATTTCGGATTTACAGTTAGGGGGCTGGATTTTTCTCCCATTCAAGGTGGTCATGGCAATATTGAATTTTTAATGGATCTGGAGCGCTCACAAAACCCTGAAAATCTAGCAGCTGATGCCATCTTACCAACAGTAGAAAAAGCACACGAGGAATTTAAAAAGAATGAAGAAGCATGAACGTTTAGAACTTCTGCGACAAATTGTTTTAGAAAATGAAATTGAAACCCAACATGACCTTGTTGCCATGTTGGAAGCTCATGGTCTCAAATCTACTCAAGCAACGATTTCCCGCGATATCAACAATCTTGGCATTGTTAAAGTACCTAGTAAATCAGGTAAATATGTTTACGGCCTGTCTAAAGAATCGGCCAGAAAATTAATGACCCCCTTGCAGCAGGCTTGCGAATCCATTATTAGTCTGTCCGATAATATCGCAGGCTTAGAGCAGATGATCAGTATTTCTGCTGTACCGGGCAATACGCGTTATCTTAAGCGGCTTTTGCTGCAGGAGTATGGTGAAGAGATTTTTAGTATTATTGCTGATGACGATAGTATCTTAATCGTGTTGAAATCAGCTGGATTTGCTGCTGCTCTGCGCCAGAATTTAACAGCTTGGATAAAACAACACCATTGATTGAGGAGACTTATGCTATTAGAAATTTCCATAAAAAATTTTGCTATTATTGAGGAAATTTCCCTCAATTTTGACAATGGTATGACGGTTTTAACAGGTGAAACAGGCGCCGGAAAATCTATTATTATCGATGCAATGAATATGATGCTGGGAGCTAGAGCTAATACCGAAGTTATTCGTCACGGTGCAGCCAAGGCTGAGATCGAAGGTTTTTTTACCCTTCAGGATAACCCAGCACTCAATCAGGCTTTGAACGATAATGGTATTGAATTGGGGGATGAGCTGATTATCAGGCGGGAAATTCTTCAAAATGGCCGCAGTATCAGCCGCATCAATGGCCAAATGGTTAACCTATCAACCTTACGGTCTATCGGGCAATATTTGGTTGATATCCACGGTCAGCACGATCAAGAAGAACTGATGAAGGCTGCTCAGCATATTAGGCTTCTGGATGAATTCGGAGATGAAGATTTCTTTGTTATAAAAAAATCTTATCAGTCTAGTTTTGATGCCTACAGGAAGCTGCGTAAACGAGTTCTAGAAAAGCAGAAAAACGAAGAGGAGCACAAGGCTCGTATCGAGATGCTAGAGTTTCAGATAGCGGAGATCGAAGCAGCTGATCTTAAATCTGGTGAAGATAATAAACTCAATCAGGAGCGTGACAAGCTGCTTAATCACAAACATATTGCTGATACTCTAACCAATGCCTTTGCCATGCTCGATAATGAAGATTTCTCAAGCCTAGCTAATGTGCGTTCAGCTATGAATGATCTGCTGGCGCTGGAAGAATATGATCCAGATTACAAAGACCTGTCAGCTAATCTTTCAGAATCCTATTATGTTCTAGAAGATGTAACCAAGCGCCTAGCGGATATTATAGATGGCCTTGATTTTGATGGAAATCGTCTCAATGCAGTCGATGATCGACTTAATATCATCCACACTATAACGCGTAAATACGGTGGTAGTGTTGACGATGTTTTAGATTATTTTGATACTATTACTAAGGAATATAACCATCTAACGGGTAATGACCTGCAATCTGATGATCTGGAGACAGACTTAAAAACTTTAGAAAAAGAACTGATCGCCTCAAGTCAACTTCTTAGTGAGAAGCGTCATGCTTTAGCAGCTGTGCTAGAAACTGATATTAAACGAGAATTGATGGATCTCTACATGGACAAGGCCGATTTCCAAGTCCAATTTAGTAAGGGAAAATTTAGTCGTGAAGGCAATGAGCAGGTTGAATTTTATATTTCAACTAATCCAGGGGAAGGGTTTAAACCACTGATCAAGGTTGCTTCAGGCGGGGAACTGTCCCGTTTGATGCTGGCAATCAAATCCGCCTTTGCTCGTAAAGAAGATAAGACCAGTATCGTTTTTGATGAGGTTGACACTGGGGTCTCAGGACGCGTAGCGCAAGCCATTGCTCAGAAAATTTATAAGATTGGAAGCCATGGCCAAGTTTTAGCTATTTCTCACCTGCCGCAGGTTATTGCAGCAGCAGATTACCAATTCTTTATTGAAAAAGAAAGCAAAGAAGAATCGACTGTTTCGACTGTTCGTTTGTTAACAACTAAGGAGCGTGTTGAGGAGATTGCCAAGATGTTAGCCGGCGATCAGCTAACCAAAGCAGCCTTAACACAAGCCCAAGAGCTGTTGCAAAATCGATAAGACAATAGAATTAGAGTTTGGTGTTTCATTACCATCTCTAATTTTTTTGTATTGGTAAAAAATATTTTAATACTACTTGTCAAATTAAGAAGGAGATAGTATAATAAATTTTGCATTTATGGGAGAAAAATTTTATACCAAAATAGTATTTAAATACTATTGTTTTGTAGCCTAGTTTCCGAGCTACAAAGCTAGGTATCCATTGGGGGTGGCAGAGAAATGATAGATAAATTGAATAGTATAAGAAGAGGGAACAAGAATTCATCAACAAATTTACGTTTTGATATTCAGCTGGCCTTGCTGATTATAGGAGGGATTTTGATTGCCTTCGCCTTGGGAGCCATAGAGCAACAGGTTAGTTCTGACACGTCAACATCTGAACAGCCCGTAGCCCAGACAACTGGGGAAATTTTACCCTTAGACATTGATGGTGTCTTGAACGGTGATTATTCTTCCGTTGTTGGAACATGGAAGAGTGGAACTGGCACCAGTATTACCTTTGATACTGCGGGGGAAGTAACCTATAGGACTAAAAAAGGGAAGGTTAGTAAGGGGATTCTCTATAATGCTCGACTTCTAGATGGGCGCTTAGAAGCTCAATTTGAGACCAAAAACGGTGAGGTCGTCAGTATCTTCTTAGTGCCAGCAGGGATACCGACCAAATACACTGGGGCCACCTATCAGTCTGATGCTGTACTGGTTAATAGCGAGACAGCAGATGACGATCATCCATTTTATCGCTGATATAGTAGTAACAGTTTGTGCTGGGTCTATGGCTCAGCACTTTTTGTATACCGTTTTATTGGATTCTGGGCGGTGGATTTCAGCTATTTGCTCTAAATGAAAAAGCTTCAGTAGATCATCAGCTTAAAAGAATTTTTCTTTAGTGACCTCATCACCTCATTTCAGCAATTTATGGCTCATCTGGAGCAGATCGGGGCTATTTGCGACAAAGCAAGAGTCTCAGACAGATTGTGTGCCTGTTTCAGGCTCTTTTTTTGCCTTCAACTCTTCACTCAATCTGTTCTGCTTTCTGTTATCAGCTGGATAATTTAGTTTTAATGCATAATTTTCATTTTTTACGAAAAAATATTGACAAATATTCATGTATCCTGTAAAATTATCACATATTTATTCATAGGAGGCGAATAAAATGAAGGTGGCTATCGTTGGTGTCTCAGGTTACAGTGGGTTGGAATTAGTGCGTTTGCTGGCTCAGCACAGTCAGGTTCAAGTGGTTTCTATTCATGCTACTAAGGAGGTTGGGGCCTTACTGTCAGATCTTTATCCTCACCTTAAAGGTATTTGTGACTTAGAAATACAACCCTTTGACGCTATGAATATTATGCAAAATACTGATCTTGTTTTTATGGCGACTCCCAGCGGCGTAGCTAAGGAGAGTTCAGCTGTCTTTGTGGAAAATGATTTTCCTGTTATTGATTTATCTGGCGATCATCGTCTATCCGCTGAAGACTACCAGAAATGGTATGGTAAGACGCCAGCGGCCTCCAAGGTTTTAGAGAAATTTACCTATTCTCTAGCTGAGTTTACGAATGCCGGTACTAATAAATTTATTTCAAACCCCGGCTGCTATGCAACGGCGACAGAGTTAGCCTTGATCCCTCTGCTCGGGTCTGATAAAGTTGATTTGGATTCAGTCATCGTGGATGCCAAGAGTGGCTTGACCGGAGCCGGAAAAAAATTGGCTGAGTCCAGTCATTTTGTTAATGTCCATGATAATTACGTGACTTATAAGCTCAATGAGCATCAGCATATTCCAGAAATTGTACAGGCGCTCAAAAAGTTTAATCCTAAGTTTGATCATATCCAGTTTTCAACATCGCTTCTTCCTATCAACCGTGGGATTATGGCGACCTGTTATGTCAGGATGTCGCAGCATGTAACAAAGGAGGAAATTCATCAGCTCTACCAAGCTACTTATGGTGATAAAGTGTTTGTCCGTCTGCAGCCGTCTCTGCCTAATTTGCACGATGTCTTAGGCTCTAATTTTACAGACATTGGCTTTGCCTATAATCCTGTAACAAAGATTTTAACCGTTGTATCAGTCCTTGATAATTTAGTCAAAGGTGCAGCTGGTCAGGCTGTTCAAAATATGAATCTAGCCTTTGGTTTTGCAGAAACGGATGGCCTTCTGGCAAGTCCAAGCTATTTATAAGAGTGAAAAGTTTAAAATTGTTATCTTAGAATTGGAGAAAGTTGACTATGAAAAATATTGACGGTAATATTGCCAGTCCTCTTGGCTTTTCAGCCGATGGTCTGCATGCAGGTTTTAAGAAAAGAAAGCTAGATTTTGGATGGATTGTTTCGGAAACACCTGCCAGCGTTGCGGGTGTTTATACAACTAATAAAGTTATTGCTGCTCCTTTACTCGTTACGAAACAATCAGTCGACAAGATGAAACAAATGCAGGCTGTTGTTGTGAATTCCGGAGTTGCCAACTCCTGTACCGGCCTTCAAGGCATGGAAGATGCCTATGAAATGCAAAGCCTAGCTGCTCAAAAATTGGGGATCGAGGCTGATTTGGTTGGTATCGCTTCAACTGGCATTATCGGTGACCCGCTCCCGATGGAGACACTAAAAAAAGGCTTATCTAAAATCGTTATCAATGGCAATGCGGCTGATTTTGCCAGAGCTATTTTGACGACAGATACCAAAACTAAGACGGCTGCCGTAACAGAAGACTTTGGTAAGGATGTGGTAACGATGGCTGGTGTTGCTAAGGGTTCAGGAATGATTCATCCTAATATGGCAACTATGCTGGCTTTTATTACCTGTGATGCTAATATTGCCAGCGATACCTTGCAGCAAGCCCTATCACAAAAGGTAGAGACTACCTTTAATCAAATTACAGTCGATGGCGATACCTCTACTAACGATATGGTGCTTGTCCTTGCTAACGGCTGTGCCAAAAATAAAGAAATCTTGCCTGATACACCAGAGTTTGACCGCTTTGTAGCCATGCTTGAATACGTCATGGCCGACCTAGCTAAAAAGATTGCTCAGGATGGTGAAGGAGCCAGTAAGCTTATTCAGGTTGATGTTAAGGGAGCAGCCAGCGCTTTTGATGCACGGATGCTAGCTAAATCCGTCGTTGGTTCCAGCCTTGTCAAAACAGCTATCTTTGGTGAAGATCCCAATTGGGGCCGTATTTTAGCCGCTATCGGCTATGCAGGAGTTGATGTACCAGTTAATCAGGTAGATATCTACCTAGATACAATTCCAGTAATGCTGGCTTCTTCCCCCCTTTCTTTTGACAGTGAAGAGATGGACGAAGTTATGCAGCAGGATACTATCCATATTACTGTTGATATGCATGCAGGGTCAGCCAGCGGCCGGGCTTGGGGATGTGACCTGTCTTATGACTATGTCAAAATTAATGCCCTCTATAGAACGTAGACAAAGCAGAAAAAAGGATAAACACATGTCAAAAACGATTGTGGTAAAAATTGGCGGCCAGGCTAGCCAAGGTTTAGATGCAGCTTTTATTAAACAGGTACAAGAGTGGATCAGAGCTGACAAATCTCTAGTTATTGTCCACGGCGGCGGTTATATGATTTCCCAGTTAATGGAGCAGGCGCAGATACCGATTGAAACAGTCGATGGCCTGAGGGTAACACCAGCTCGAGCTATGCCTTTAGTAGAAGCCGGATTAATAGATTATGTCGGAAAACACTTAGCAGACAACCTCACTCAGTCCGGACTTATGGTCAAACAGATAGTTGACCACTTGCCTCAATTAGTAGAAGCAGATTTTCTGGATAAGAGTAAGTATGGCTATGTTGGCCAAGTGACCAAGGTGCATGTTCATATTTTAGAGGGGGTTCTAGCGACGGGTGCTATTCCGCTAATTCCCTCACTTGGTTATCAACTGGATGGCAGTTCTTTGAATATCAATGCAGATTATTTAGCGACCAGTATCGCCATTGCACTACAAGCTGAAAAGCTAATTTTGCTGACCGATGTCCCAGGGATAAAAGAAGAAGGACAACTGCTTGATACTCTACTAACTAATGATATTCAAGAGAAAGTTGCTCATAACGTTATCACTGGCGGTATGATCCCCAAGGTTCAGAGTGCTGCTAAAACAGTAGCTGCAGGTGTCGCCCAAGTCATGATTGGCGATAATCTTACAAAAGGTACTATCATTAAGGAGAGTTAGAATGACAGCCCTATTTTCAAACTATAAACGAGCCGATATTGAATTTGTGCAAGCTCAAGGAAATCATTTGATTGATTCCCAAGGCAAACGTTATCTTGATTTTTCAACGGGTATTGGTGTGACCAATCTGGGATTTCATCCTCGGGTTCAGGCAGCACTAGAGAAGCAAGTTAATGCTATTTGGCATACTCCCAATCTTTACCAAAACAGCCTGCAAGAAGAAGTCGCCCAAAAGTTGATCGGAGACTATGATTACCTTGCATTTTTTTGTAATAGCGGGGCAGAGGCCAACGAGGCTGCTATTAAAATAGCGCGTAAAGCCAGTGGCAAACAGGAAATCATCACCTTTAAAAATTCCTTCCATGGCCGTACCTTTGGCTCTATGTCAGCTACTGGTCAGGATAAGATCAAAGAAGGATTCGGTGATGCAGTTCCCCATTTCCATTATGCTGAGTTCAATAATCTTGCTTCTGTTAAAAAACTAGTCAGCGATCAAACTGCTGCTGTTATGCTGGAATTGGTGCAGGGGGAATCAGGCGTCTTTCCAGCTGATGAAGATTTTATCACAGATCTGGCGGCCCTCTGCCACAAAGCCGGTATCTTTTTGATTGTGGATGAGGTACAGACAGGTATGGGACGGACTGGTAAACTCTATGCCTTTGAACATTATGGTATTGTTCCCGATATTGTAACTCTAGCTAAGGGGCTGGCTAATGGCCTACCAGCAGGTGCCATGCTAGGCAAAAGTGCTCTCGCCCCTGCCTTTTCCTACGGCAGTCACGGGTCAACCTTTGGCGGTAATAAATTGGCAATGGCAGCGAGTTCAGCTGTTCTTGATATGATGACCGAAGCAGGCTTTTTCGACCAAGTCTGGGAAAATGGTAATTATCTCCAAGACCAATTGAAAAAAGCCTTAGCTGATAATCCTAAAGTCACTCAAATTCGTGGACTTGGTTACATGATCGGTATCGAAACGACGGCAGATCTAGGCCAGCTGGTTGAGGCAGCTCGAGACAGAGGGCTTATCGTCCTGACAGCGGGAACCAATGTCATCAGACTTTTGCCGCCGCTGACCCTGACCAAAGATGAGATAGATCGAGGTGTTACCATTCTGGCAGATATTTTTACCGAGCAAGGTTAGCGAAACTTACCAGAGGCCAGCAAGTTTTTAATTGCTGCTGCCTAGTATAAAAGCGTTTGGAACAAGAGGTTCCAAACACTTTTTTAATACAAATAAGATTACTAGAAAATATAGCAGTTACATAAACATATCAAGTACCCAAGGATTGATCGGAGGTGGGGTTATATAGTAATAATCTATAGCCTCATGCAAAGGGCCAAAACCATTTCCGTCCCCGCCTTCAACAGCTACCAGTGCCTGAGTATCCATTACGTCAAATTGTTCAAAAGCTTTAGTTGTCATAAGATCAACTCCATTTCTTCTTATTTGCCAGATTTTTTATCTGACAAGATTAGTTTAGAATTTTTTTAGCAGCCTGTGAACCCCTTATAGTCCAATGTTAGGAAAAAAATCCTTGTGTCAAAGAAGAAAACTTTTACACATACTAGTTCAAAATTTTTGATAGATTAAGTTAGATTATAAAAATCAAATTTTACAGCTGTCTTAGTTTTTTTGCTATAAAAAGCGCTTGGAACAAAGGATTCCAAACGCTTTTTCAATATCTTATAACTTATTGTCAAAAATTATATATTATTGACCTGGAAGGGGATGCTCCATGCTATAGTCAGTAGCTTCATTAAGTAAATAGCCACCTAGAGGGCCAAATACTATATAATTATACGTTCTCCACCATTCCCCGCCTTCTACAGCTGCCAGAGCCTGAGTGTCCATCACGTCAAATTGTTCAAATGCTTTTGAATTCATAAGATCAACTCCTTTTCTTCTTAGCCTGTCAAACTTTTTATCTGACAAAGTCAGTATAAAATTTTTTAAACAGTTTGTAAACCCCAAAAGACTTGATGTTAGAGGGAAACAATCGTTTCGTCAAAGAAGAAATCTTCTATCAACTTTAGCGCAAAAATTCTTTCAAATGAAACTAAATGAGAAAAATTGATAGTAGCACTTAAATTAGCTCATACTCGAGCCATCCATCCCTGAGCTGGATAGTAAAGTAGATCTGCCAGCCAAGACTAATCTAACATGAAATCATTATGGCATTTTCATATACTTGGAATCAGAAAAACTGCCTGCACCATTAGGCCAGACAGCTTTTTGGCTTATACCAAGCTACTTAAAGATTGGTAATCCCAATTTTTCCATTTTCCCCCTCAACACTACCGAAGGAAGTGGTCATAAGTTTCAAAAGTTCTCACAGAACTTACAAACCATAATTGTAATCATCATCCTGCATAGCTTCTACAGTACCAAGAAGATAGCCATTTCCGACCTGTGAGAAAAAGTCATGGTTACTAGTACCAGTTGAAATACCATTCATGACAATTGGATTAACATCGTCAGCTGTATCTGGGAAGAGTGGATCCTGCCCCAGATTCATCAGAGCCTTATTGGCATTGTAGCGCAGGAAGGTCATGACTTCTTCGGTCCAGCCGACACCATCGTAGAGAGTTTTGGTGTAGAGCTCTTCGTTTTCATAGAGTTGATAAAGGAGATCGTACATCCAGTCGCGGAAATTAGTTTGCTCTTCTTCGGATAATTCATTGAAACCCAGCTGGAATTTATAGCCAATGTAGGTTCCATGGACGGATTCATCACGGATAATCAGCTTGATGATTTCTGCTACGTTGGACAGCTTATTGTTTCCGAGGTAGTAGAGGGGGGTAAAGAAACCAGAGTAGAAGAGAAAGGTCTCTAGGAAAGTTGAAGCAACCTTCTTTTGAAGAGCATTCCCATTGAGGTAGATCTCATTAATAATTTCTGCTTTCTTTTGAAGATATTCATTGTTGTTAGTCCACTCGAAAATCTCTTCAATTTCCGACTTGGTATTCAGGGTTGAAAAGATGGATGAGTAGGATTTGGCATGAACAGATTCCATGAATTGGATGTTGTTAAGGACGGCTTCTTCGTGGGGAGTTCGGACATCCTTACGAATAGCCTCAACCCCAGTTTCAGACTGCATAGTGTCTAAAAGGGTTAGACCCCCGAAAACCTTGCCGACTAAATCCTTTTCCTCATCAGGTAGCTTGCGCCAGTCATCCAAATCATTTGACAAAGGGATACGTGTATCCAGCCAGAATTGCTCGGTTAGTTTCTCCCAAGTTGACTTGTCAATTAAATCTTCAATTTCGTTCCAGTTAATGGCTTTATAATAGGTTGTCATGAGTTTCTCCAAATTAAGATAAGAGGGGATAATATTATTCAAGAGTTTCGTAAATAAACGAGGCAAGTCGCCCTAGGGCTTGCCGTATCGGACATAGGAGCTTTAGCTCTAAGTTTGCCTTGTCTAAAGAGTTACGACACATAGTAGAAGGTGTCGATAATACACCTTCTACGAAGTTAGTAAGTGAACTAGCCAAACCGCCGATAGCGGTTGGCGTGTCAAACATAGGAGCTTTAGCTCCAAGTTTGCCATGTCTAAAGAGTTACGACACGTAGTAGAAGGTGTCGATAATAC
>NZ_JBZFUM010000008.1:27091-82647 GCF_058314535.1 Streptococcus sp. ELY_125
TGTCTAAAGAGTTACGACACGTAGTAGAAGGTGTCGATAATACACCTTCTACGAAGTTAGTAAGTGAACTAGCCAAACCGCCGATAGCGGTTGGCGTGTCAAACATAGGAGCTTTAGCTCCAAGTTTGCCATGTCTAAAGAGTTACGACACGTAGTAGAAGGTGTCGATAATACACCTTCTACGAAGTTAGTAAGTGAACTAGCCAAACCGCCGATAGCGGTTGGCGTGTCAAACATAGGAGCTTTAGCTCCAAGTTTGACTGTTCAGTTAGATCACACAGCTTTCACACTGATTAGCGCCGACTTCATCTCCATCATCTGTGAAGGTGCGGACATAGTAGATTGACTTAACACCTTTATTGAAGGCATAGTTACGAAGAATGGATAGGTCGCGAGTGGTCTGCTTGCTTTCTTTTTTCCATTCGTACAGCCCTTCAGGAATTTCACTGCGCATAAAGAGTGTTAGTGACAAACCTTGATCAACATGCTCGGTAGCAGCTGCGTAAATATCAATGACTTTACGCATATCCATATCATAAGCAGATGTGTAGTAAGGAATGGTATCTGTCGACAAACCGCTGGCTGGATAGTAGATCTTACCAATTTTCTTTTCTTGCCGCTCTTCAATCCGTTGGGTGATAGGGTGAATTGAGGCAGAGACATCGTTGATATAAGAGATAGATCCATTTGGTGCGACAGCTAGACGATTCTGGTGATAGAGACCATCTTTCATAACGGCCTGACGGAGAGCTTCCCAGTCCTCAGCTTGCGGGATAAAGTGTCCTTCAAAGAGTTTCTTAACACGCTCAGATTTAGGCACAAACTCACCGGTCACGTATTTGTCAAAGTAAGTGCCATCAGCGTATTTAGATTTTTCAAAACCGACGAAAGACTCACTGCGTTCACGGGCAATATTGTTGGATTCAACCAAGGTCCAGTAGTTCATCAGCATGAAATAGATGTCAGTGAACTCAATCGATTCAGGACTGCCGTACTCAATGTGGTTACGAGCGAGGAAGGAGTGGAGCCCCATTGCCCCCAAGCCAAAGGTATGAGCTTGCTCATTACCGGCCTTGATCGTTGGGACCGCTTCAATATTTGAGGAATCTGTCACAAAAGTAAGTGCACGGGTCATAGCCTTAATAGAACGGCCAAAATCTGGAGATGCCATCATATTCACTACATTGGTAGAACCAAGGTTACATGAAATATCGGTTCCCATCTGTACAAATTCTTGTGCATCATTAATCAAGCTAGGCTTTTGAACTTGCAGAACCTCTGAACACAAGTTAGACATAATGATGCGACCATCTATAGGATTTGATCGATTGGCTGCATCGACATTGATGATATAGGGATAGCCTGATTCTTGCTGCAACTTAGAAATTTCGGTTTCTAACTCACGAGCAGAGATTTTTGTTTTGGCAATCTTAGGATTAGCCACTAACTCATCATACTTTTCGGTAATATTAATATAGTTGAACGGGACACCGTACTCTTTTTCTACAGAGTACGGACTAAAGAGGTACATCTCCTCATTTTTGCGGGCCAATTCATAGAATTTATCAGGAACAGTAATCCCCAATGACAGGGTCTTAACCCGAACCTTTTCATCCGCATTTTCCTTTTTAGTTGATAAGAAAGAAAGGATATCAGGGTGGAAGACATCCAGATAAACTGCCCCGGCTCCCTGACGTTGTCCCAGCTGGTTAGAATAAGAGAAACTGTCTTCAAAGAGCTTCATCACGGGCACAACACCAGAAGCTGCCCCTGCGTAGCCTTTGATTGGGGCTCCAGCTTCGCGCAAGTTGCTGAGCGAAATCCCAACACCGCCTCCGATACGTGATAGCTGAAGAGCTGAGTTGATGGAACGACCGATAGCATTCATATCGTCGGTTACTTGAATTAAGAAACATGAGACTAATTCCCCCCGACGGCTGCGTCCAGCATTTAGAAAGGATGGTGTTGCTGGTTGATAGCGCTGATGAATCATCTCCCTTGCCAAATCGCTGGCCAACTGTTCATCTCCATTTGCAAAGTAGAGAGCGTTAAAGAGAACGCGGTCCTCAATGCTTTCGAGATAATACTCGCCATCATTAGTCTTTAAAGCATACTGCTGGTAGAACTTATAAGCGGCCATGAAAGATTGAAAATGAAAGTCTGCTGCTTGCAGCTCCTGTGCTAGCCCTTCGATAAAATCAGCTGAGTACTTCCTGATAAAATCAGCTTCGATGTAATCATTAGCCATTAAGTAATTTATTTTGTCCGTAATAGAATCAAAGGCCATAGAATTAGGCACAACATTCTCCCTGAAGAAAGCCTGCAGGGCTTCTTTATCCTTATTAAGAGGAATTTGACCATTGACAGGACGGTTAATTTCATTGTTGAGGCGGAAGTAGGAAACTTCGCCTAAATCTTTAAGACTCATAGGTATTTCCTTTTATCTATAATAATTATAATGTAGGGTTGTTAAATTTAAACTGCCAAGCAGTTTTGAACTGCTTGGTCAGCCTTGTCCTTATATGTGAAACTAAATAATTTCTTTTAGTTTAGCAGGTTGAAAACCTGAGAAAGCTACATCACCAGCCTCGATAACTGGAGCGGCCGTAAAACCTAAACTCTTAACATAATCAATTTTCTCTGGCTGCTCATCGATGTTAATCTCTTCAAAATCAGCACCATTTTGCTCCAAGAACTTCTTGGTCATCTTGCATTGCATGCAGTTGTTTTTAGAAAACAAAGTAATCTGTGACATCGTATCTCTCCTATAAATTAGTACCTAATAAGGATACCCAAATTAGAAAGAAAAAGCAAGCAATTTTGCTCAAAAACCACAATATTTTGTGCCAGTCAAAAAAACCACCCCCAACATCTTGTGGTAAACTTTTCTTCTTAAAATATGCCGAGAAATCCAGTGATAGCAAGGATTCATTAGAAAACTACCAAGAAAATCGGAACCACTATCTACTATATATTAGATAACCGACGGTATTCTGGATTGAAAAATGAATGGGACAGACGCATCTACTGCCAATGGATAAAATCTTCTTGGCGGTTCGATATCCAATTTACTTGAAGTATTAAAATACAGGAGATTCAGCCGACTTACTTTCATGGTGTTTTGATGCTGTGCCAATAAATCTTTTATAGTTCTTTGGAGGCATGCTGAAATAATAAATTTTTTCGATACTTGGTGTGTAAACTAAATATTTTGTGCACTAAAACTAATCTAGTAACATATACCATAGATTTAATACAAATTAGGAACCCATGTACAAATCAAGAGCTATGATTTGTACTGTGGATTTTTCTTCTTCGACAATTTATCCTATTCTAAGGACAGGTAATAGTTGTGTTATACTCATGTCCGAGAGCAGTAACCTGGAAAAACTACCTTCAATGTATCTAGACTATCTAAAACGAATTCGTTAGAAATAAGCTCAGCTAAAGAGGTGATAATATGGCAGATAAAATTACGTTGAAAAATAACAAACTGCAGGTTACAGACAATCCTACCATCGTTTATATTGAGGGTGATGGCATAGGTCGGGATATCTGGTACGGCGCTCAGACTATTTTTGATACAGCGATTGCTAAGGCATATAAGGGACGAAGAAAGCTCGAATGGCAGGAAGCTCTAGCTGGTAAAAAAGCTTTTAAAAAAACAGGACATTGGTTACCAATGGAAACTTTACAAATGATTAAGGAAAATTTGATCGCCATCAAAGGTCCTTTAGAGACACCAATTGGCCAAGGAATACAGTCTTTGAATGTTTCCCTTCGTCAGGAATTGGATCTTTACGCCTGCGTTCGGCCCATTCGTCATTTCAAAGGAATTGAAAGTCCACTGAAACATCCTGAAAAAGTTGCTATGACTATCTTTCGCGAAAATACAGAAGATCTTTATGCTGGGATTGAATGGGAAGCTGGCAGCAGCCAGGTCAAAAAGGTTTTGGATTTCCTTCAATTTGAGATGGCGGTTGATCAAATTCGTTTTCCTGAAACAACCAGCATCGGTGTTAAACCAATTTCTATTCAGGGGAGTGAACGTTTAATTCGTTCGGCTATTACATATGCCTTGGCTAATAACTTACTGCGAGTCACCCTAGTGCATAAGGGCAATATCCAAAAATATACAGAGGGTGGCTTCAGAAAATGGGGCTATGGACTAGCCCAGCGTGAATTTTCAGCTGAATTAGCCAGTGGACAATTAGTTATTGACGATATTATTGCTGATAATTTTTTTCAGCAGATTCTCCTTAATCCTGAGCGTTTTGAAGTCGTTGCCTTGACTAATCTCAATGGAGACTACGCTAGTGATGCTTTAGCTGCCCAAGTCGGTGGTATAGGCATATCGCCGGGTGCTAATATCAATTACCAGACAGGACACGCTGTTTTTGAAGCAACACACGGAACCGCTCCTGATATTGCGGGGTGTGGTCTCGCCAATCCCTGTTCAATTTTGCTGTCGGGAGCAATGATGTTGGCATATATCGGCTGGAGTGAAGCCGCTGCTTTAATTGAAAATGCTATTGAGGCAGCATTTTCAAAAGGCTGTTTTACGAGAGATCTGGCAGGCAATCGGCCTAGTCTAACGACGGCCCAATTTATTGCTGCCTTATTAGAAGAACTGCAGAAAGAATAGCAATATTTGCTGGTTGAAAATTAGAAAATATATCTAAGAAAAGGGTTTCAAAAAATTTTCGTAAATAACTTTATACCTTGAAAATAAGCAAACGGTATGATATAATCCTATTTTGTAAGGGTTATCATGTGATAATCCAAAAAATATTTACATTAGAAAAAAGGAGAATCCTTATGGCTTCTAAAGATTTCCACATTGTTGCAGAAACAGGTATTCACGCACGTCCAGCCACTTTGCTTGTGCAAACAGCTAGTAAATTTGCCTCAGATATCACTTTGGACTACAAAGGTAAATCAGTAAACCTTAAATCAATTATGGGTGTTATGAGCCTTGGTGTTGGTCAAGGTGCTGATGTAACAATCACAGCAGAAGGTTCAGATGCAGATGATGCTATCGTAGCTATCGATGAAACAATGACAAAAGAAGGATTGGCTTAAAACTATGACAGAAATGCTTAAAGGAATTGCAGCATCAGATGGTGTTGCTGTTGCTAAGGCATATCTACTAGTTCAACCGGACTTATCATTTGAGACTGTATCCGTTACAGATACAAATGCAGAGGAGGCTCGTCTAGACGCAGCTCTAGCAGCGGCGCAAGACGAGCTTTCTCTTATCCGTGAGAAAGCAGTAGATAGCCTAGGAGAGGAAGCCGCAGCCGTATTTGATGCGCACTTGATGGTTCTTGCTGACCCAGAAATGGTTGGGCAAATTAAAGAGACGATTCGCGCTAAAGAGGTGAATGCCGAAGCTGCCTTGACAGAAGTGACAGATATGTTCATCACTATCTTTGAAGGTATGGAGGATAACCCTTACATGCAGGAGCGTGCAGCGGATATTCGCGACGTAACCAAGCGTGTACTAGCAAATCTCCTTGGTAAAAAATTGCCCGACCCAGCGTCGATTAACGAGGAATCAATCGTCATTGCTCACGATTTGACTCCGTCAGACACAGCACAACTGGATAAGAAGTTTGTTAAAGCCTTTGTGACTAATATTGGTGGACGTACCAGCCACTCTGCCATTATGGCACGTACGCTGGAAATTGCAGCTGTACTTGGTACCAATAATGTGACGGACACCGTTAAAAATGGTGACCTCATAGCAGTTAATGGTATCACTGGTCAAGTAATTATTAATCCTACTGACGAACAAGTGGCTGAGTTTAAGGCGGCTGGTGAAGCTTACGCCAAGCAAAAGGCTGAATGGGCTCTCCTGAAAGATGCTGAGACAGTGACTGCTGATGGCAAGCATTTTGAATTAGCAGCCAATATCGGTACACCTAAAGATGTTGAAGGTGTCAACGATAATGGTGCTGAAGCTGTTGGTCTCTACCGTACAGAATTCTTGTATATGGATTCTCAAGACTTCCCAACTGAAGATGAACAATATGAAGCTTACAAGGCTGTACTCGAAGGTATGAATGGTAAGCCAGTTGTGGTTCGTACTATGGATATCGGTGGCGATAAAGAACTGCCTTACTTCGATCTTCCAAAAGAAATGAACCCTTTCCTTGGTTTCCGTGCTTTGCGTATCTCGATTTCTGAGACTGGCGATGCCATGTTCCGTACACAAATTCGTGCCCTTCTTCGTGCCTCAGTTCATGGTCAATTGCGGATTATGTTCCCAATGGTTGCCCTTCTTAAAGAATTCCGTGCTGCTAAGGCCGTTTTTGAAGAGGAAAAAGCTAACCTCAAGGCTGAAGGTATTGCCGTAGCCGACAATATTCAGGTGGGGATCATGATTGAAATCCCTGCAGCAGCAATGTTGGCTGACCAATTTGCTAAAGAAGTGGACTTCTTCTCAATTGGTACCAACGACCTTATCCAATACACTATGGCTGCAGACCGTATGAACGAACAAGTATCATACCTCTACCAACCCTATAACCCATCAATCCTTCGCTTGATTAATAATGTTATCAAGGCGGCTCACGCAGAAGGTAAATGGGCTGGTATGTGTGGTGAAATGGCCGGCGACCAGACAGCAGTTCCATTGCTGGTCGGTATGGGGCTTGATGAATTCTCTATGTCCGCAACATCAGTTCTTCGTACACGTAGCCTGATGAAGAAATTGGATACCACTAAGATGGCAGAGTACGCTAACCGTGCTTTGACAGAATGTGCTACTATGGAAGAAGTTCTTGAACTTGAAAAAGAATATATCAACTTTGACTAATAGACTGTTGAAGTTAGATGAGTCTGTGACAGAAGTCCAGACTCTTTTATTGTTCTAGATTTACTAGATTAACGCAGTGGTTGAAGATTCTATCTTGGGGGAGCCCCACTCTCTCTTTAGCCAATTCAACTAGACACTAAGAGTCTAATCAACATTTAATTTAGTTCAAAATATTCTGATTATTCTTGGTAGCAGATATTGGAAAAATAGCTAAAAAGTGATAGAATAGGTCTATCAACGCTAAAAGGAGAACTAGATGACGACACAATACAAAAACTACGTCAACGGTGAGTGGGTCTTATCTGACCAAGAGATTAAAATCTATGAACCGGCAACTGGTGAAGAACTGGGCTCTGTTCCAGCTATGAGTCAAGCAGAAGTAGATCACGTTTACGAGGTAGCCAAGGCGGCTCTGCCAGCATGGCGTGCCCTTTCCTATGTAGAGCGTGCAGCTTACCTGCACAAGGCAGCTGATATCTTGGAGCGTGATGCTGAAAAGCTAGGTGCAGTTCTTTCAAAAGAGATTGCTAAAGGCCTGAAATCTGCTATTGGAGAAGTAACACGCACAGCTGAAATTGTTCACTATGCTGCTGAAGAAGGTATTCGAGCAGAAGGTGAAGTCTTGGAAGGTGGTAGTTTTGATGCTGCCAGCAAGAAGAAAGTTGCTATGGTTCGCCGCGAACCTGTCGGTCTTGTTTTGGCTATTTCGCCATTTAACTACCCTGTAAATCTAGCAGGTTCCAAAATTGCACCGGCCTTGATTTCAGGAAATGTAGTAGCCTTTAAACCACCGACGCAAGGCTCTATCTCTGGCTTACTTTTGGCAGAAGCCTTTGCTGAGGCTGGCATTCCTGCAGGTGTCTTCAATACAATTACTGGTCGCGGTTCCGTTATTGGTGATTATATTGTTGAACATGAAGCAGTTGATTTCATCAACTTTACTGGTTCAACACCAGTTGGAGAAAATATCGGGAAGTTAGCTGGTATGCGACCAATTATGTTGGAACTTGGCGGTAAAGATGCAGCTATCGTACTGGAAGATGCTGACCTTGAATTAACAGCTAAGAATATTGTTGACGGTGCTTTCGGTTATTCCGGACAACGCTGTACAGCTGTCAAGCGTGTGCTCGTCATGGATAGTGTAGCAGATCAATTAGTTCAACTGGTTACTGAGAAAGTTGAAAAACTGTCTGTCGGTATGCCAGAAGACAACGCTGATATTACGCCATTAATTGACACAAAATCAGCTGATTATGTTGAAGGCCTGATCCAAGAAGCTGCTGACAAGGGAGCACATGCGGCAACTCCTATCAAGCGAGATGGCAATATCATTTATCCAACCGTCTTTGATAAGGTGACAACAGACATGCGTCTGGCTTGGGAAGAGCCATTTGGACCTGTTTTGCCAATTATCCGTGTTAATTCTGTTGATGAAGCACTTGAAATTGCCAACAAGTCTGAGTACGGTTTACAAAGTTCAGTCTTTACTAAAGACTTCCCATTAGCTGTTAAGATTGCTGAGCAGCTGGAAGTTGGTACAGTCCATATCAATAATAAGACTCAGCGCGGTACAGATAATTTCCCATTCTTGGGAGCTAAAAAGTCAGGTGCTGGTGTTCAAGGTGTTAAATACTCTATTGAAGCTATGACCAACGTTAAATCAATTGTGTTTGACATTGCTGATTAAAAAATAGAAGAAGAGGAGCGTAAGGGTTCAATTTCCTAGCTCCTTTTTCCATACCCAAAAAGGCTCTGTAATAACTTATGGAGACTTTATCTTCCCCACTACAGGAATCAAGGGTCATTTGCTTATAACCTATAATATGGAGAAAAGTTTAGCTTCGTTGATACTTTCACTTGAAAAAAGCAACCGTTATCCTCCGACGATTGCTCCTTTGATAATAGGCATATACGAAAAATTATTATTGAAAGTAACGAAACTTCCCTGACTAACTTTATCCTTCAAGTTGAGCTTTAGCCCAGCTGTTATCCTGCCGTAAGGTCCCAGCACTTGTATAACTCTGTCGGTAAACATTGTAAGTTAGTCCAGGCTTATAAAAATTGACAGGCTGATCGTAATCTGTTAAGTGGTAAAGAGTAATGATATGATTGAGTTTGGTATTATAGCTAGTATCAGTCGCATAAAGACCAGTCAAGGTCTGGGTAGCCTCCTGATAGTCTCGAGTATTCGATTTATGAGTATCAGCGTAGAGATTTTGGCTGAGCAGATCAGCATAATCTTCTAAGGATTGAGTATAAGAGGGATATTTTCTGAACTGGGCATCGATCTTATAAGCGTTGCCCTTGCCATCATCCTCCCAGGTCTGAAAAGTCGCAGAGTCGCCTTTATAATCTCCCTTGATACCAAAGAGGTTATAATTGGGCTCAGAACCAAGTTTAGAAGTTCCATGGTTGCTTTCTAAGACGGCTTGGGCAATCATAACAGAAGCGTAGAGATCGTGGTCTTGGGCAATATTTCTGGCATCTTCGCCAATCTGATTGACAAAATATAGCACAGCAAGATCCTGGCTATCGCTCGGTTTGGGAGGCTGGCTGGTATTTTGACTGAAGCGGGTCAGCAGGATGTAGGAGCCAAACAAGACGATAGCTGCTGTCAATAGCATTGTCAAGATGAAGGATTTGCGATTCTGTTTCTTGATGGAAAAGAATTTTCGCCAGCCATACTTTTTGCTTTTACGTTTTGCCATGGTTCACCTCCTTTGCTGAGAATTCCGTACTGATTAGTATAGCATAGATAAAGGGATTTCTGTTGGAAAAACCAAAATATGGTAGAATAATAGAAAACCTAGCATTGCATTAAAAGCTTAGGAATAACTGATTTTCTGGTATTAGCTTCACCCGAATTAGAGATAGAGCTAGCCTACTGGCTTTTGATGGGGCATTTTGTCTGCAGATAAACGGTACTGGCTTTCAAAACCTTAGTCTTTCTAGCTATCTTGTAAATTGAGTCTGCCTTGGTGCCTAGCAACCTAGAAAAGATCCTGCCTAGCACTAAAAAGTGACAATAGCAACGAAAGTTTACCCTTATTCAGTATTAAGGAGCAGTTTATGCGCGATAATCATTTACATACTTATTTTTCTTACGATTCCGATGCCCGATTTGAAGATTACCTGAGTCAATTTAAGGGGGAGATTGTAACAACTGAGCACTACGATCTCTCAAATCCCTATACTAGGCAGGATGATATTCCAGATTATAAAGCTTACACAAAAGAAATTGCAGATTTGAACAAAAAATTTGGCAACCGTATAAAAAGGGGCGTTGAAATTGGTTATTACCAGCCGCGTGAAGCAGACATTTTAGAATTTTTGTCTGATAAGAACTACGATTTAAAGCTGCTTTCAGTTCACCACAATGGCCGCAATGATTATTTAGATGATGAGATAGCAGATAGAGATAAATATGAAGTGACCCAAGAATACCTAGATAGACTGGAATATGCTATCGGTCGAATTGATGCCGATGTATTGGCTCATTTTGACTATGGTTTTCGCTTATTTGGGATGTCAGTAGCAGAGCTTCAGCTGTATCAAGAGCAGCTGCTTCGAATCTTTCAAAAAATGATAGATAACCATCTAGCTTTTGAGTTGAACAGCAAATCTATGTATCTCTATCATCATGAACATCTTTACCGCTATGCTCTCTCTCTAGTCAAATCATTGGGCTGTCAGCGCTACTCCCTTGGCTCAGATGCCCATAAATTGGATCATTTCCGTTTGAATTTCGATAAAATGCAAGTACTTATGAAAGAGTTTGGTATTGATGAAACCCAGCTTATTTGAGCCTACAATCACCGCTTGGATTTTCGAGAAAATTCTGGCAAAATCTTTCAATGACTTGGGAATTATGTTAGAATGAAGTGGTAAATAATTTTAATAGAAGAGGTATGTGAAATGTCACGTAAACCAATTATCGCCGGAAACTGGAAGATGAATAAGACTGCTGCAGAAGCTCGTGAATTTATTGATGCTGTGAAAAACAATATTCCTTCAAACCAACTCGTTGATACTGTTGTGGGCTCTCCTGCCCTCTTTCTTGAAGGCATGAAAAAAGGCGCTAAAAATACTGAATTGCAAGTAGCTGCCCAAAACTGCTACTGGGAAGACTTTGGTGCTTTCACTGGTGAAACAAGCCCAGCAGCGCTTGCAGCTCTCGGTGTTGAATATGTTATCATTGGTCACTCAGAACGCCGCGATTACTTCCATGAAACAGACGAAGAAATCAACAAAAAAGCTCATGCTATTTTCGACCACAACATGACTCCTATCCTTTGCTGTGGTGAGTCTCTCGAAACTTATGAAGCAGGAAAAACGGCTGAATGGATTGAAGGACAAATTACTGCAGATCTTAAAGGTTTGAGTGCTGAGCAAGTGTCTAACTTGGTTATCGCTTACGAGCCAATCTGGGCTATTGGTACTGGTAAATCAGCTGATGCCAACATTGCTGATGAAATCTGTGGTGTTGTTCGTTCAACAGTTGAAAAACTCTACGGTACAGAAGTGGCACAAGCCGTTCGTATCCAGTACGGTGGTTCTGTAAAACCTGAAAATATTGCGGAATATATGGCTAAAGAAAATGTTGACGGTGCCCTTGTTGGTGGTGCTTCACTGCAAACCGATAGTTTCCTTGCCCTTCTTGACTTCGTAAAATAGGTGTCTGTAATAAAACACTATAAAAAGCAACTCTACCCAGAGTCGCTTTTTTTGTTGCTTCGCTTTATTATCATCGTCCTAAAATTTTTTTAATAGTATTTAGAACTTTATATTTTAATGGATTTGGATAGTAGCGAAAGGTTCCCGTTTTACGGACGATATAGCCGTTGAAATTCTGTTTAAACTTCAAGACACCATCGCTATTATCGAAAATCCCCTGAATACCTAAGAAATTGTAGGTTGGAATGCCACGTTTTAAGGCTTCTAACATGACATATTCCTGCAGGAGGGCAGGTGCGTAGAATTTGTTAAATTCTGTATAAGAACCGCTAAAAAGATAGATAGCTTCTTGTTTCGTATAGACAAAAAGGCTGCCTGCCAAGATGACGTCATCCTGGCCATATTGTTCAATCAGCTGTCTAGCTTCGCTTTTACGAACCTCAAAGGTTTCATACTGACTGGAGAATTCCCGAAGCTGATTTTGTTTTTTTTCTGAGTTTGGATTTTTTTCTAAGTCGGCTTGCAATTTAGAAATCTTTTGTCCCAGTTTATCTTGATCGTCCTGCAAGTGTCCTAGGTAGTCTTGGAAGTTGATACTAGCCACCATAAATTCAGCCTTGTCCCCCCAGCTATCATAGAAATCCTGATAGTAGTCTAGGGGTTTGTCGGTATAATCACGACGATCTGATGTTGTGGACGTAATCTCTTTGAAGATTGATAATTCCTCGCGCTGGAGCTTACGCAATTTGGTCCCAAAAGTCTTAGACTTTTTAACTAGCGGACGTCCCTTCTTGCTGAAGGATTTTAGCAGATTATCTGCAGTAAGAGCAGTCATATCCTTGACATAATGCCAGTCAGGTTCACCGCCCGGATAGCCAGTCTGAAGGCCATCGTGCTGAAAGCCTAAATCGGTTAAAGTTTTAATCAGCTCAGGGCGCTCTTGATCACTGGGCTTACCATCACTGTCAAAAGTTTGGTAGGTATCATAGGGTTTCACAATAAGCTCTAGAACCCCCTGGTTCTTAGCATAGTCCTGCAAAGCTTGATAAAAATCACTGAGATACCTAGTATCTGTTGAAAAGGGGCCGGAATTAATTTCCATGTGGAGGCCACCAGTCATAGGGATAGTGAAAAGCAGGGCAGCCACTTGCAGCTTCCCATCAGCTTTAAGCCCTACATAGCTGATACTATAACCGCGTCTGCGAAAGAGGTCTGCCATTTCAACGGATTGCATGAAGGATTTGTAGGAAACTTCTTGGCTGAATTGTTCAAAAACTTCTTGACTCAAAATTTCAAACGTCATTAGTGGTTGCTCCTTGCTTGTTTCCGTTTATTGTAAGCAAACATGGCCGGTTTATAGAGAAGGCTGACAGGAATATTAAACTCACCGATAAATTCTTCGATGGTTGGATTAAAATTAGATTTGAATTTAGTCAAACCGTCATCCAATGTTCCTTCGACACCGCCCATATTGGCCCAGGTGATACCATCAGTATAGGCATCTTCAAAAACTTTAGGATAAAGTGAGTACTGTGGATAAAATTTCTTGAATTCGTCGTTCATTCCGGCGTAGAGCATTTCCATAACATTACCGAAACGAACAGATAAAATTCCAGCGATAATAAGGTCATCATCGTATTTATTGACAAAGTCTTCAAATTCCGCAATATATTTTTTTACTGAGTTTTGTTGCTGAGTCAATTTGGTCAGTCGCTTCTTTTGATGGTCAGCCGTTTCTGATAAATCTTTTTCAATCTGCTCCAGCTGCTCTTTGTACTCAGCTAAACGCTTGGACAGATTAACCTTAGCCAAGTGCAGATAGGCATCATCACCATAGATGGACATCATCTTTTTAAAATAATCATAGTTCCGTAGGGCAACTCCCTTGCGATTTTCTGTCAGTGCAACAACATCAGCAAAGGCTTGAACATCATCAATACTGCCGCGACTTGTTACAACCCCACGATTATTGGCATCTTTCATTAACCGTTTAGTATGTTTGGGGAAGGTTGCTGCCATATCTTCTTGAGTGTAAACGTTGGCTTGAAAACGAGGCTGAATGCTCTCTGCGATTTCACTTGTTCGTCCAGTCCACTGTGCCCCAGCTTTTTGAAGTTTATCTAAGATAGCCAGAGTATCAGGGTTTTCTTCAATCTCTTCCCCGATCTTATATGCTTTTAACAGCAAGGCTGGATCAAACTTAATAAAAAGGGCACGTTTTGATTTCCCATACTTTTTCAAAGATTGGATAACAAAATTAACAAGGTCTTGATCCGTATAATCCATGATTGGTCCGCGCGGAATATAGAGCATGGTAAAACCTAGAGGCAGGCGCTTAATCAGGATAGAAGCAGATGCAATTTGGACCTCATCTTTGTAAAAACCAATGCGCTCATTGCTCCAATTATCCTTGACCTGTGCCCAAGCACTGCTTTGGAGTAGGTTGGTCTGATTGCTTGCTTTAGCAAAATCATCGTGTTCTTGTGCTGAGATACCAACTTTATAGGTAAACATTAATTTAAGACCCACTTTCTAAGGGCGTAAGCAACGCCGGATTCATCATTTGATTTGGTAATATGTTTGGCAATTTTTTTCAATTCAGGATTGCCGTTGGCCATCACAACGGGGTGCCCGACAACTTCCAGCATAGCTCGGTCATTTTCCTCATCACCGATGGCCATGGTCTCATCTAGACTATACCCCAGATGCTGCGCTAGGTGTTTAACAGCTTCCCCCTTGCTGGCAGTCTTATTGAGAATTTCCAGATAGAAAGGTCGGGACTTCACGATTGTGAAACGCTGATAAAAATCTTCAGGAATCTTGGCGATAGCAGCATCCAATAGTTCAGGTTCATCAATATACATAGCTTTAACGAAGTCTTTATCAGTGACTTCTTCAGGTGTACGGTAGAAAATAGGCATGCTGACTAGGGTAGATTCATGGACAGTATATTTTCCAATATCACGATTGCTGGTATAGATACCATCTTTAGTGATAGCATGCGAGTGGATCCCCAATTTATTCGCTAAGACCTCAATATCCAGATAGTCCTCATAGGCTAAACTATCTGAAAGCAAATCCTGACCGGTTGCTGTATCTTGAACCAGTCCGCCATTGAAGGTAATGACATAGTTGTCAGGTTCATTTAAATGGAGTTCGTTTAAAAGACTTTGGACACCAATGATAGGACGGCCAGTTGTAATAACCACTTTGACCCCAGCAGCCTTGGCCTCTTGGATAGCATCAAAGACATCAGCAGTAATCTGACGTTCGCTGTTAACCAAGGTGCCATCAATATCAACAGCCACGAGTTTAATTGCCATAGCATCTCCTTAATTATCAATTATAAAAGTATAACTAATACTCTCTGAAAATTAACAGGATCTCGGTAATTCTCTTTGAGCATAAAATAACAGCCTTTCTAAAAAAGGCAGAACACCTCTACTATATTACTAAAAATCCTGCCATTTGTCATGACAGGCAGTAATAGCATGAGACGCTAAAAGTTTTGAAAATAGATAACAGAACTCTATAGGTAAGCACTTAGCACGAATTTTCTAGTGGTCTAACATCATTATAGGGGTGCTTCGGCTGAGTGTTCTACAGCAGATAATCATTTTTGGAATAGCTGAGAAATTGTTTTTTTTCTTCTTGAAAGAGATCATCTGTCTCCAGCATTTCAGCAGGAAAATAGAAGCGGTAATCACCGTGGATAGTCCCTGTCAATGACTTGACAAGGGCTGATTCTTGGCTGAGTTCCTTGAGGTTGTCATCCTTTTGCAGCAGTTCAATCTGTGTTCGAGGGCTTTCTTTCTCAGGTCGATAAATGTCGTAAGGAAGATCAAAATTTTTGTGCTCTGCCGTATAATACTCTGGATCATAGCCTATAGCGGCCACTAATTTTTTTAAATCTCGCAAGTCTGTTTGGCTATCTTCAGTTAAAATCAAGGATTTAAAGAGCTGGCGGTTAATAAAACGATTGGCCAAGTCGGCCAGAATAGCATCGTCTGCCTGTATCCAGGTTTGAAAGTAGGTATTCATCACACCGTCATCTAAGTGCAGATAATCCAGCAAGTTGTAATTGTTTTCAAAAAAAGGAATCAAGCAAGGAGAGGTCTGAATGAAGTAGGAGCGTTGCTGAGGATAAAGTTCCTTAGCGCGTTTCAGCAGATTTTGAAGTAAGACCTCCATTGCCCGACTGGCAGGGTGAAAGTAGACCTGCATATACATTTGGTAACGGCTAACTAAATAGTCCTCAATGGCATGTGTCCCGTTGATTGTGAAGGCAATCCCTTTACCAAAAGGACGGATAACGCTGAGAATGCGGGTGAGGTCGAATTGACCGTAGCTCGCTCCGGTATAATAAGCATCGCGCAGCAGGTAATCCATACGATCGCAATCAAGTTGGCTGGAAATGAGCTGTTCCACCTGTTTATTAGGATAGGTATGGTTGATTACGCTAGCAACCTTATCAGGAAAATCGGGAGATATTCGGCGCAAGGCAGCATTGACCTGAGTAGCAGGATTGGTGATAATATTTTGGGTGATAGCCTCGTGGTCTGTACCAAAGAGGCGCTCAAAAGTATGAGAATAGGCACCGTGCCCCAAATCATGGAGGAGGGCTGCAACCATGGTCAACTGACTGTCTTCTTTGTTCCAGTCCTCAGGATAGCGCTGCTCAAAATAACTCACAAGGCGGTTTGCGATATGATAAACGCCCAAGCAATGTGAGAAACGGCTGTGCTCAGCACCGTGAAAGGTATAACTGGTTGTAGCTAGCTGCTTAATACGGCGTAGACGTTGAAATTCACTAGTATTAATAAGATCGTAAACAAGAGGATCTGTAACAGATATATAATTGTGAACAGGATCACGAAAAATTTTTTCTTTCATAAGTTTTAGTATAGCAAAAATTGCGAAATTAGGCTGAAATTGATAGAATATTAGAGCAAAAGACAGGAGAAAAACTATGCAAATCTACATTCATAACACCATCAGCATGGAGGAGGAAACAGAAATTATCAACGAGAGCCACAACTGTGAGTGGAAACAAAAAGGGAATTATGATTACCTGATTTATCACAATAGTGACGGTGAAAAAGTTGTCATCAAATTTAATGATGATGAATTAACCATGACCCGTTTTTCAGCTCCTAAGACAGTTATGCGTTTTGCACGTTCTCTACCCTCAACCGCCGTTTTTCCTACCCCTGTTGGAATGCAGTATTTTCAAATAGAGACTGGTAAGTTCATAGTCGATAGAGAGCAGCAAACTATTCAGATTAATTACCTACTAAAGTCCCCTGCCCCAGAGACTATGGCTATCCTTGCAAGCTATCACTTAAAAATTTTTTGGCGGCAATAGGATATTACTATTACACTGAAATAATATTTTAAGGATTAAGAGCTTTCAAATTTCAGTAATGGTGATACAATAGAGTAAAATAGTAAGGAGTTGATAATTTTGAATAACAGCCAGCTAGCAGGCGATATTATAAAAAATGTTGGTGGTAAAGACAATATTAAAGATGTACGATACTGTACAACACGTTTACGGTTACGTTTAAAAAGAGTTAATAAAGCTAATGCCGACATGCTTAAGCAACTAGATGGGGTTGCTATGGCCCTTTATACGAACGGTCAGTATCAGCTTGTTATGTCTAATGTTAAAGAAGTCTATGATAGTATTGTTTCCACTGGTATCAAGGGTGTCGGACAGGTAGATACACAGGATGCTTGGAATAATTAGAATCAAGTTACCTGCAAACTCTATCAGAAAACAGATAAAAGGCTAAGGAATAATCTTGGCCTTTTTAGTTACCTTAATTTTTAAAATTCAAGAGCAGTATTCAATTATTTGCTGAGTCATTAATTTTTTATAAGCTCTTTTTTGTAGAATACAGTCCAACTCTAGGCTTGTTAAAATTTGGAACAAGCTGTAGGTTGTGCCAGACGAGATAATTTAAATTTGTTTCAAAAGAAAACATTTAAACTTTTTCTCTGCTTAACGAAAATTAAAAAAGGTATTACCATAGAACTTGTAAAACGCTTACACAAAACGTATTATCGGGGGTGTAAAAATGACAATACAAATGATTCTTGCTCTGGGCATTTTAGCCTTGATGATCATCATGATCATGTCTGACAAATTCGCTTTTGGAGCTCCTCCAGTTTTTGCCTGTTTACTTTTAGTTTTAACAGGTTTATCTACGGTTCAGGAGGCTTTTGCTGGTTTTATTAACTCAACTGTCATCATGATTGCTGGTTTCATGGTTGTGATGGCCGGTTTAATGAAAACCAATTTAATCGGACGTGTCCAATCGACAATTCTTAGCTTAGTTAGTAAGGGTGGCTACAAGAGCTATATCCTGCTACTTATAGTTGTCATGCTAGGAGCTAGTTTAATGGGAACAGGAGCAACTGGTTATTATGTTTTGATTCTTTCGCTAGTTTCAACAATTCCTTATAATAAGAAATTACCAACTTCTAAATTAATGATGCCTTTGGGATTTGCTACAAATCATCCCTTGCTTCCATTTAACGTGGCCTTGACATATGGTGTTACAGTAAGTGTTCTACAAGCTGCGGGGTACAATGAAACTTTATCAATGGGACGATTCGCACTTGCCAATTTCTTTCTCTCTATTGGCTTTTTAATATGGTCTGTGTTTGGTTATCGTTTCCTACCAGATCATTCTGTAACAGATACTGCTGAAAATGCCGTTGAGAGTAAGGAGCAGCAGCAAACAGAGCTGCCAACGTGGAAAGAGCGGGCCACTATTATTGCCTTCATTATTAGTGTTGTCGGCATGATGATGTTAAATTATTTGGGCGAAGCTGCCTATATTATTCCTGGTTTAGCAGGTGCCTTTCTCTTATTTATTGATGTACTGGATTTTAAAGAAGTGCGTGATAACATGGCCGGACCAATCGTTTTAATGACAGCTGGTGTTATTGGTGTTGCGGATGCACTGGCTAACTCAGGCTTCACAGCTATGATAGGTGATGTAGTTGCTGATGCTGTTGGAAAAAATATTAATCCTTTCTTGTTTATCCTTATTTTTGCTCTGTTGACAAGTACCTCAGCAACCTTTACAGGCTCAAATATGGGATCTGTCTACATCTTTGCTCCAATTGCTATCGCTTCAAGCATTAAGCTAGGAATTAATCCTGCGGCTGCGGCAACGGCGGTTGTTGTATCTGGTTGGAATGGTGGGTATATGCCAATTGATGGTATGCCTGCCATGATTCTTGGAATGGGTAAATATAAGTTACCGGAGTTCTGGAAATTCTCCGTTCCTATGTATTTTGTCCGAATTGTTGCCCTATGCATCGGTGCTATGGTTATGTTTCCATAATGAGAGTGGGCCAGAAATCAGTAAATCGTGGTAAAATCACGATTTTGATTTTCCTCGCTCTCTTATTTTAAGACTCAAGCCTCTGCCACTCTCCTATTTTTAAGTGGCAGGCTTTGGCAGTCTATCCTCAGACTGCCAAGCTCCACTGGAGCATTTTGCCCCTTGTTTTACAAGCTTTATTTCTCAATTAATAACCCACCTCCGCACAGCTCCAAAGGTCCGGGGGACCTTTGGAGGTTGGAGATAAGATGAACCGTGTTCATCACATAAGGTCCGGGGGACCTTTGGAGGTTGGAGATAAGATGAACCGTGTTCATCACATAAGGTCCGGGGGACCTTTGGAGGTTAGAGATAAGATGAGCAAAGTTCATGGTATTAGATAACCTCCAATAGTTTTCCAAAAACCGTTGGAGCTATTACTTGCGTGGTTGTTAAACAGACTAGTGGACTGTTTAACGACCACGCCTGAAAATGGGGCTGTGCCCCAAGATAAGGATATCCAACACTGCGTCAATTTGGTAAATCTAGAACAATGCTAATGAATCTAGACTTTTATCCCAGGCTCTCTTACAGTTGTGACTGACCGATTAGTCAGTCTTGAGGTATCTCCAAAGGGTTGTTCGGCTAATTCCCAGCTGCGAAGCTGTCTTAGACTGATTATTATTATTCTTTTCCAAAAAATAATGGATAATTTCTTTATTGTAATCAAAAAGAGTTTTGTTTTCTGTTGGATTTATCAAACCAGTAATTGTTTCGTCAATACTTTGAACTCGCCTCTTTTCTTGATTCAGTAAATCATTAGTCAGATGTTCAGAAATATAATAACCTTCTGTACTGATCATCAGCTTTTTTATAACTTGTTCCAACTGTTTAAAATTTCTAGGCCAGTCATAATTTAATAATGCTTCCATTGCCCTAGGTTCAAAACCAATAACGTCCAGATGATATTCAATATTAATCTTATTAAGAAGTTGAGTGATAATAGCAGAAAGTTCGTGTTTTCTTTCTTTTATAGAAGGGGAGTAAATACTGCTACAGTCCAGCTGTGTCATAATACGGTCAAAAATTTTCTCCTGAGCATCAGCACTCTTAGTGTTATAGGTAAAGAGAAGATTATTTCGCTGGAGTAACTTAGTATATTCGATAAGAGTGAGTAATTTTTCTAAATTCGCAGAATCTATTTGTTCGATATCTTTAAATAAAATCGTATTATTTTTTTCTACCAGAGGGCCGTTGGTAGAATTAACTAAGTACTTCCAAGTTTTATCGTTTAATAATTTTGAATTGATAATAATTAAATTATGGTTACTGCTATGCCTGTTGAGGAAGGCCGTGTAAGCTAGGCTATCTTTAATAGTTCCTTTTTCACCAAAAATCATCATACTTTTATAATAGGAGGACAGCTGGTCAATCAGCTGGTAGGACTTCTCTTGTATAAAAGAGGTTGACAGTAGCTGTTCAGAAACAATCTGTTCAACATCGGCCTTATTAAGATAACTAATACCAAAACTATTTTTGAAAACTGGCGGTGTACTTCTTTTTATTTCACAGAAGATGATGCTTTCTCCCCTAATAGGAATTGAGCGTGTTCTTAGACTGTAAACATTATTTTGAAAGGTATGATAGAAGAGCTTGCCGTCGACCAAATCAGTTTTCCCACTTAAAAAATGTCGGATAGAAGATGCCAGATCGAAATCAATATTTGAAAATTCTACTTCCAAATTGTTATTTAAAATCAAAGCTTGAATAGTCTGGTTTTTGAAAAAAGTCTCTAATAAATGATTTTGTCTTTTTAAGTGGTAAGTCCCTTCCACTGTAGAAATAGCTTCCTGAAAGGCTTTCTTAATGCTCTCTGTTCCAGAAGTAACTAAAAGGGTGTTAAGAGATTTAGCGATGGCTGTTTTATTTGTAACGGCATCGCAGAGTACCATTTCGCAACCTTCCTTCTTTAACTGTTGCAGGACTTGTTCTGCTTGGGAAGCTTGCGTAATCGTAATGATTTTGATGTGGTATTGTAAGAGATTACAAATCAGGTGAGCTGTTTCGGTAATGCTGGAATATCCTACGATGGCCAAATGGTCGGTATAGTTTGAGGCTAACTTGATAGCACCCAAAATGTCGTAAAGGGAGATAGAAACATCAATAACCGGAACAGATACCGTCTGGTGAATCAAGTCAGCCGTTCCCCCACGGGAGATGATGGCATCGTAGTCATTGTAGGATAACTCTTGAACAACCTCTTGCCCTTTTTCCAAATCCGCAATGAAAACATCGATGGAGACCTCATCAAATTGTTCGCTTACAGATATCATAGCATTTTGTAATTCTTCATAAGGTGCAATTCCCAATAGTTTGAAAACCATAAGTATCCTCCTTTTTATGAGATATAAAGACATTGCTGCAGTTCGGTGGAATATGGCAATCAGCTCATAAAACTTGTTTAGCAAGTATTCATATTTTAGGATGAACCTCCCTTCTTAAAAAATCTAAAGATCCACCACTTATATCTCTTTTTCCTAGTTTTTTAGTTTAAGTTCAATTCCCTTGATTAGTTTCATATATAAACGATTTTATCTTACTTTGTTGAAAAAATCTTTTGAAACCCTAAAGGTGTTTCAAATTACAACATTAAAGGGTGAGTATTCACTTATATCAGATATCAAAGAGCGTTAGAATAAGACCAGATTGAGGAGGTGAGCAGATGCTCCAGTTATTGATTCTGGCTGATGATTTTACTGGTGCTTTAGATACAGCAGTTCAATTTTCAAATAAAGGTATTAATACCCTAGTGACAACTGCCCAAAAGGTTGATTATTCAGCCTTGGATGAGTCCTTGGAGGTATTAGTTATTGATACTGAAAGTCGTTACCTATCATTTGATGCTTCTTACCAAGTTCTGACAAAATTACTTACAGCGGCCAAAGGATGTGACAACCTCGCTATTTATAAAAAAGTTGATTCGGCTCTACGAGGTAATATCAGTAGTGAGATTAAGGCTTTGGTTGATACTTTTCCGCAAATGAAAATCCCCTTTATTCCAGCCTTTCCAGAAGTTGGACGAACAGTAAGAGAAGGCAAACTATACATTGATGGCCAGCCTGTAGCCGAGAGTATATTCGCAGCAGACCCTTACGAACCTGTGACAGAAAGTGATATTATCAAGCGACTGAGCAAGGAAGCAGGCTTAAGGGCTCAACTCGTAAGGAATGATAACCTTGATGAGATTCAGACTTCTCTCCTTTTATTTGACAGCGAAAGTGATACTGAACTGCAGCGGATTGCTGATTTACTGCAGGATAGTGGTCTTTTAAATATAACAGTCGGCTGCGCAGGTTTTGCTAAATTTCTAGCGTCTGCCCTTTTTCCTGAAAAAAGGAGCAATCCCAAAACTCCTATCCAGTATCCTTTGACTATCATCTGTGGCTCTGTTAATCCTATTAGCAAGGCTCAGATAGATTATGCAGAAGTAGAAGGATTTTATCGGGTCCCGTTAACACCACAGGAACTATTAGAAGAAGATTACTGGAAACAGCCGGCAGGTCAAGAGGCTCTAAAGGTACATTTGACTATGCAAGATAAAAATACTGACAAGCCAATTATTTTTGAAACTTTAAATAAGGAATCCCGCCACAATATTACCATTTACAGCCGAATACACCTGATTCCCCAAAAGGACATTCGCTTTAGAATTGGCCGATCGCTGGGCAATCTGACTAAACAGCTGCTTAGCCAAGATGTCAAACAAACCCTCTTGTTTGTTGGTGGGGACACCCTTTATCAATCTATGCAAGTTTTGCATGTTGAGGAAATAAAGCCTATCTGTGAGATTGATACAGGAGTCGTACTAGCCGAGATTATTTGGCAGGGAAATCCTATTCAGGTTATCACAAAATCGGGCGGGTTTGGAAAACCTGACTTGTTCGTTGCTGTTAATAGGTTAATTTCAAATAAGGAGGAAGCGCAAAATGTTAGTGGATTATAGTTTAAAAATGCCCAAAAATGTTTATGGAGGTGAGCATGCATTAGAGCAGATAGAAACTATTCTCTCAGACGACATTAAGAAGGTTGTCGTTTTTACTGATAAGGGTATTGTTGATGCTGGATTGTTAGATATTCCTAAAGCTGTTTTGGAGAAGGAAGGGATTTCTTACAGTCTTATTGTTGATATTCCGGCAGAACCTAATTATCATCAAGTACAAGAATTAGTTGATCGCTTTAAGCAGGAGCAAGCTGATTTCATTATAGCAGTTGGTGGCGGTTCGGTCATGGACGTAGCAAAACTAGCTTCTTTACTGGCAACAGATGATTACACAGTCAAGGATTTATTAGAGGATCCCTTGCTTGCGACGAAACAGGTCACCTCACTTTTGATACCGACAACAGCGGGGACGGGATCTGAGGCTACCCCGAACAGTATTGTTGGTGTACCCGAGCAAAATCTTAAAGTAGGAATTGTTAATCCTGATATGATTCCTGATTACGTCATTTTAGATGGACGCCTTATTAGGAATCTCCCTAAGCAGGTAGCCTCTGCTTCGGCCGTTGATGCTCTCTGCCATGCACTTGAATGTTTCACCTCTAAAAAAGCTAATCCTATCAGTGATAGCTTTGCCTTAGAAGCACTGGATTTAATTTATAACAATATCGTAGAAGCTTGTACTGATCCGGAAGCGATGGAAGCTAAGAATAAGCTGTTTTTAGGGGCTTTTTATGCTGGTGTAGCGATTACGTCTTCTGGGACAACAGGTATCCACGCGCTCTCTTACCCTTTGGGAGGAAAATACCATATTGCGCATGGAGTCTCAAATGCGATTTTACTGGTACCGGTCATGCGTTTTAATGAGCCAGAAGTAAAAGAGTATTTTGCTGCTGCCTATGATCGAATTGTGCACGATGGCGATCGCAGTCTATCTGTAACAGAAAAATCAACTTATATTTTGTCAGAATTGGAGCGTATTGTTAAGGTCCTTGAAATTCCAACTAGTCTTAAAGATTTTGGTGTTCCTGAGAGTGACTTGGAAGATCTTGTAAAAGCTAGTATGAAGGTTACTCGCCTTTTGGTTAATAACATTCGCGAAATCACTGCCGACGATGCTCGTGATATTTATAAACAAGTTCTATAGGAATAGCTAAATGGCTCTATTTCACCTAAGCTTTATAAAAAGCAGGCTATCTTAATTATTGATAATACATTAATAACTTTTAAAATAAAGGAGGACAGATATGGTTGCTATTAAAGGAGTTATTTCACCGATTACGACACCGATGAATGCTGATGAAAGTATCAATTTTGAAGAACTTCGTATTCAAATTGATCGCTTGATTGATAATGGAATTCACGGTATTTTCGTTTTTGGAACTAACGGTGAAGGCTACATCTTATCAGAAGATGAAAAAATTGAAGTGATGAAAGTAGCGGTTGACCAAGTGGCTGGCCGAGTTCCTGTATACGCAGGAACGGGGGTGATTAGCACCAGAGATACTATTCGCCTATCCCAAAAGGCACAAGAAATAGGGGTTGATGCCCTGTCAATTATTACACCGTCTTTTGCTGCAGCCTCACAGGATGAACTTTATACCCATTACAAATCGGTGTCAGAAAGTGTTGATCTGCCAATCATTCTTTATAACATTCCTGCTCGTACGGGCAATGCGCTTGCGCCTGCAACGGTAGGTAAATTAAGCAAGCTTGCTAATATTGTCGGTGCTAAAGATTCTAGTGGTAATTTTGATAATATTCTGCAGTACATTGAACAGACTCGAGACAGTGATGATTTTGCTGTCCTATCTGGCAATGATTCTCTAATTCTTTGGACACTGATGGCTGGAGGTAGAGGAGGAATTGCTGGCTGTTCAAACGTTTATCCTTATACCATGGCACAGATTTATGAGCAGTTTGTTGCAGGTCATCTTGAAGAGGCCCGGCGCTATCAAGATTCTATCCGTTCTTTCCGCAATTGTTTTAAATTTGGCAACCCCAATACTATCGTTAAATACGCGGTTGCAGAACTAGGCTACCCTGTCGGGAAGTGCCGTGCCCCCTTCAATCAGCTGTCGGAGTCAGGTCTTTTAGCCCTTCGTCAGGTCCTTGCTGATAATCAAGAAAAAGGGATGAGGTAACTGAACATTCTAAGAAATTGAATTTATTTCACGCGGCTTATCTAGACAGTGAACATCATGGTTGCTGTCGCTTTTTATGGGCTGTGTCCCTTAATAACTAAACACGCCTGCGCTCCTATGGGGTTCAGCAGTCAGGAAGAAGCTACTGAAATTTGGTGCTTAATCCTTGGTCAGGTTCCCTAAATTTCTTTTAGCCCTCCATAGCTTCCTTAGTGAATCGTCATTCTGTTTTTTAAATTTCCTTGGAGCGCTTACTTAGTAGTTTATGTATAGGAGAAATATGATGAAAAAAATCATTGGTATTACGATGGGAGATCCTGCAGGCATTGGTTCTGAGATCTCTATTAAGGCTTTTAACAAATCTGAACTATATGAGCGCTGTCATCCCTTGCTTATCGGGGATCGCTCGCTTGTTGACTATTACCTAGAAAAACATCCAGAAGTGACTTTGACAATCAATAGTATTAAGCATCCAGCAGATGGCCGATATGAGTATGGTACCCTTGATATGATTGATTTAGGCCTTATTGATATAACTACATTTAAGATTGGGCAAGTTTCGACTGCTGGAGGAGATGCTGCTTTTCAATATGTAAAAAAGGTCATTGAGTTAGCCTTGGCCAAAGAAATTGATGCAACTGTTACCAATCCGCTCAATAAGGAAGCGATGAATGCAGCTGGACATCATTATGCTGGTCATACCGAAATCTATGCCGATTTAACAGGAACGGACAAGTATACCATGATGCTAGCAGATGGCAACCTTCGTGTCGTTCATGTATCAACACATGTGTCGCTGCGCGAAGCTTGTGACCGTGCAACCAAAGAACGTGTCTTAGATGTTATCCGAATTGCCGATCAGGCATGTAGAAATCTCGGCCTACAAAATCCTAGAGTAGCAGTAGCTGGACTGAATCCTCACTGTGGAGAAAATGGACTTTTTGGTCGTGAAGAAATAGAGCAGATTAATCCGGCTGTCGAAGCAGCTAAAGCTGAAGGGATTAATGTAGAAGGCAGTCTACCTGCCGATACTCTTTTCTCCAAAGCTAATGGCGGTATGTACGATATTGTTGTTGCCATGTATCATGATCAAGGACATATTCCTTTGAAACTTCTTGGTTTTGTTTACGATCAAGAAAAAAGCAACTGGCGGGCTGTTCAAGGGGTAAATATCACGCTTGGTTTGCCTATTATTCGTGCTTCTGTAGATCATGGAACGGCTTTTGACCAAGCAGGTAGTTGGAGTGCCAGTGAGATCAGCCTAGAAAATGCAATTGATTACGCTATCCGTCTAGCAGAAAATTCATAGAAAAAGGAGGCTGTCATGATTATCGATCGTATGGAGCGTTTGGAAAAATATGCTGCTGTTTTGCCTCACCTAACCCCAGCTCTAAAAGCGATGGAGACCTATAAAGATAGCTGGGAAACTGGTGTTCGTTATCCCTTTGATGGTGGGGTTATTTTCTTTCAAAAGGGGAGTACAAAGCCCTTAGTGCAGGCACAGTTTGAATCTCATAAAAAATACATTGATGTTCAAATTATATTAGCTGGTGCTGAATATGCGGCTCTAGAAGACTTATCAAATTTGTCTGTTGCCATTCCCTATAATGATGAAAAAGATGTTGCTAAATATAGTGGTGAGACGCAGCACTACATGAAAATAAGTTCAGGTATGGCTTATGTTTGCTTCCCATGGGATGGGCATAAGGCTGTTTTTCATATGGAGGAGCCGTTAACATTCACAAAAGCTGTCATTAAGCTAGAAATAGATACGAATTAAGATTGGAGGCAACGGTATGGAGCTAACATTACCAAGTGTACGAGTTTCTGAACCCAACGGTGTAGTTTATCGAGATGAATTTCTAAATGTTGACTTTGGTTTAATCCCAAGAGGTGGCAAGGCAACAGCACACGCTCCAGCTTTAATTGAGACGCGCGATGGGGGGCTATTATGTGCTTGGTTTGCAGGTTCGTTTGAAGGCAGCGGTGACATTTCCATTGCTGTTTCCAAACTCGATCCAGAAAAGCAGGTTTGGTCTGTTCCTAAAATTGTTTCCAAGGGTAAAGACCGAAGCGAGCAAAACCCTGCCTTTTTCCGTGCTCCAGATGGTCAAATTTGGCTAATCTACACGTCTCAGCTCAGCCGCCAGGAAGGTAAAGATAACATGCAGTTTACCTCTGTGATCATGGTTCAAAAATCAAGCGACGAAGGTCAGACATGGGAAGAGCCAGAGGTTCTTTTCCCAGAAGAAGGAACCTTCTCGCGTCAAGCCATTCAGATTTTGAGCAATGGCCGTTGGATTTTTGCAACCTGGCTGTGTGAAGATTCAGCTGAAGGCTTGACCAATGACCCTACAGAATTTCGAGTGTCTGATGATGCTGGTCAAACTTGGACGCGGGTGCGGATGCCGGAAAGCAATGGCCGGGTGCACGCTAATATCATTGAAGCAGAGCCAGGATATTTGCTGGTCTTCATGCGCAGCCGTTTTGCAGATAATATTTATATCAGTGAGTCTTACGATTTTGGTGATACATGGAGCGTACCACAAAGGACTGTTCTGCCTAACAATAATGCTAGTATCAGCGCTATTAAGCTGCAGTCGGGTGAGATTGCTCTGGCTTACAATGTTAATGCTACCCGTCATCCGGAATTTGGTAAGGTTGCTTGGCCGGGCCTTCGCAATCCAGTAGCAGTTTCCGTCTCAGAAGACCTTGGTAAAACTTGGCCTATCGGCCGTGTCTTTGAAGCAGCCGAAGGGTTCATTGGAGAGGAAAATAAAACTAATAACGCCCAATATGAATACCCTACTCTTTACCAAACTAGGGATGGCCTGCTTCATTTGGTCTACGCCTACAAAAATAGGCTTTGTATCAAATATGTGCGGTTTTCAGTTGCCGATCTATTTGGAGAAAAAAGAGAAACAGATGGTATCTATAATCCGACTTCGGGTCAAGGTATTGAGAAGTAGTTAAAGTTTTGCTATAATGATTAACATATCAAGGGAGTAGCAGACGATTCTAAGGAACAGGTTGGTTGGTTAGAATCGTGTCAGTGTCGTCATTACGAAAGAAATTTCCGGCACAGACTTAAACGGCGAGACTTGTTTTAAAAAACAGGTCTCTTTTATATTATTGATTATTATGAGAGAGACCAAAAGGAGTGAAAAAAATTGGCAAAAGAACAATTAAAAGCCCCCTACCATGTCCAGACAAGCGATGATGTTTTAAAAGAACTAGACAGTTCCAAAGAGGGACTGTCTAATAGTCAGGCGCAGCAGCGCTTGTCTGAGTATGGTCGTAATGAACTTGACGAAGGTGAAAAACGAGGCCTTTTGGCTAAATTCCTTGATCAGTTCAAGGATTTAATGATTATTATCCTCTTGATTGCAGCAGCTCTGTCTGTTATTACTGAAGGTATGCACGGCTTGACTGACGCCTTGATCATTTTAGCTGTTGTTATCCTCAACGCTGCTTTTGGTGTTTATCAAGAAGGTCAAGCGGAAGCCGCTATTGAAGCCCTCAAAGATATGTCCAGTCCTTTGGCGCGTGTCCATCGTGATGGCCATATCGTTGAAATTGATTCTAAGGAACTGGTTCCAGGGGATATTGTGCTTTTAGAAGCGGGTGACGTTGTCCCTGCGGATATGCGTCTTCTGGAAGCAGCCTCACTAAAAATTGAGGAGGCGGCCTTGACAGGGGAATCTGTCCCTGTTGATAAAGACTTAGAAGCAGATGTTGCAGAGGATGCTGGTATTGGTGATCGTCTCAATATGGCCTATCAGAACTCTAATGTAACCTATGGCCGCGGTTTGGGTGTTGTCACAAATACTGGTATGTATACGGAAGTTGGGAAAATCGCCGATATGCTGGCAAATGCTGATGAAACAGAGACACCGCTCAAGCAAAGTCTCACACAGCTGTCCAAAGCCCTTACCTATCTTATTGTCGTCATTGCTATTATCACTTTTATCGTTGATGTCTTCTTTAGAAAAGAACCGCCGCTCAATAGCTTGATGACAGCAGTAGCCTTAGCAGTAGCAGCAATTCCAGAAGGACTGCCAGCTATCGTTACCATTGTTTTGTCCCTAGGGACAACAACTCTGGCTAAACGCAACTCAATTGTGCGTAAGCTGCCAGCCGTTGAAACATTGGGTTCCACTGAGATTATTGCCTCAGATAAAACGGGTACTCTGACCATGAATCAGATGACCGTTGAAAAGCTTTACACTAACGGCCAGCTTCAAAGTTCAGCAGCAGATATTGCAGCAGACAACAATACTTTGCGTATTATGAACTTTGCTAATGATACCAAGATTGATCCGGCAGGCAAACTTATTGGCGATCCGACAGAAACCGCCCTTGTGCAGTTTGGTTTTGATCACAATTTTGATGTTCGCGACGTCTTAAATGCAGAGCCGCGTGTCGCAGAATTACCATTTGACTCAGAGCGCAAGCTCATGTCAACTATTCATAAGCAGGAAGATGGCCGTTATTTTGTGGCCGTTAAGGGGGCACCAGACCAGTTGCTCAAGCGTGTCACGCAAATTGAAGAAAACGGTACTGTTCGCCCAATTACCGATGCAGATAAGGAGGCTATCTTAACAACTAATAAAGAACTTGCAAAGCAAGCTCTGCGTGTTCTTATGATGGCCTACAAGTATGTATCTGAAGTGCCAACACTTGAGACAGAGATAGTAGAGGCTGACCTTGTTTTCTCAGGCTTGGTCGGCATGATTGACCCTGAGCGTCCAGAAGCAGCACAAGCAGTAGCAGTCGCCAAAGAAGCTGGTATCCGTCCAATTATGATTACGGGTGATCATCAGGATACGGCTGAAGCCATTGCCAAACGACTCGGAATTATCAATGAAAATGACCACGAGGACCATGTCTTTACTGGCGCTGAGTTGGATGAATTGTCTGATGAAGAATTCCAAAAAGTCTTCAAACAGTATTCTGTCTATGCACGTGTATCGCCAGAGCATAAAGTGCGCATTGTCAAAGCTTGGCAAAACGAAGGTAAGGTCGTTGCGATGACGGGTGACGGTGTTAATGATGCTCCTTCTCTCAAAACAGCAGATATCGGTATCGGTATGGGAATTACAGGTACAGAAGTGTCCAAAGGAGCATCAGATATGGTGCTGGCCGATGACAACTTCGCAACTATTATCGTTGCAGTTGAAGAAGGACGTAAGGTCTTCTCCAATATTCAGAAGTCTATCCAATATCTGCTCTCTGCCAACATGGCTGAAGTCTTTACGATCTTCTTTGCCACCCTCTTTGGCTGGGATGTATTGCAGCCGGTTCATCTTCTCTGGATTAACTTGGTAACAGATACTCTACCAGCTATCGCTCTTGGTGTTGAGCCTGCTGAGCCTGGTGTCATGACCCATAAACCGCGCGGCCGACAATCAAACTTCTTTGATGGTGGTGTGATGGGAGCCATTCTCTATCAGGGTGTCCTACAAACCCTCCTCGTTCTCGGTGTTTATGCCTGGGCCCTTATTTTCCCAGAGCATACAAGCAATCATGATATTCATGCAGATGCGCTTACTATGGCATTTGCTACTCTTGGCTTAATCCAGCTTGTCCATGCCTTTAACGTTAAGTCTGTCTACCAATCTCTCTTTACAGTTGGACCATTTAGGAATAAGACGTTCAACTGGGCTATCCCAGTAGCCTTCTTATTGCTGATGGTAACCATCGTTGTACCAGGATTCAATAAACTTTTCCACGTTTCCCACCTCAGCTTAACTCAGTGGTTGGCTGTAGTGACTGGCAGTCTGTTAATGATTGTTATCGTTGAAATTGTTAAAGCAGTTCAACGTATGACAGGGCAAGATAAGAAAGCTATATAATGTTTAGAAACACACCCATGACTAAGGCAGCTTCTTGGAGCTAAAGTTTGGGGGTGTTTTTTAATGCCCCAACTGAAATTTTTAATATCTAGCAAAGAAAATCAAGTCAGGTCGACATCTTAATAGGCTGAACCGTCCTGAGAAAACCCAACTTTAGGGCGCCACCTAGAAATTGGAGAGGCAGCATACTCCCTTAACGAACGGTAGTCCTAAGGATGATAAGGCAGCCTGCAAGCAGTTGCCATGGCAGAAAGCAAGAAATTAATTGACCACGCTTTAGAGTATTTTAATGGAATTTATTTGATTACACCCTTTTTACGCTATGATTTGCCCTTGGATTTGATTGACTATATTCAAGAAAGGAAATCCTAATGTACCAAGGACAGTGAGACTAGGAGAAATTAAAAACGAATGAGCCTGAAAGCCAGTAGACCATCGGATTCATTCGTTTTTGTCAGGGTTAAACTTCAATTTTGTAAGATTACCTTAAACCACTTTGTTTTATCTAATATTTTAGTCCTTAAAAAATGGATTGAAGGTTTTTTCATGGCCAATAGTGGTATCAAAGCCGTGGCCGGGATAAACTTGGTAGTGGTTAGGCAGCGTAAAGAGTTCTTTGCGGATGGAGTCAAGGAGCTGCTGGCGATTGCCAGTCGGAAGATCAGTCCGACCAATGCTTTCGCAGAAAAGGGCGTCGCCCGAAAAAACAACCTCATCAGTCTTGAAGATTAGTGAGACGCTGCCCCAAGAGTGGCCGGGTGTCGGGACAACCGAGAAGTTAAAACCATCTAAATCGTAGGAATGGTCGAATTGAAAGAATCGATCAGCTGGTCTGGCTGTAACATCTTCCATATCACCGTGTCGTGGCAGACCCGAGAGATTGTCTATAGGACTATCTAGCCAGTCGGCCTCCTCCTCAGAAATATAGACTGGTGGCTCCTGAAAGTGGTCGCGTACGATATCTACGCTCATAATATGGTCGTAATGGGCATGGGTCAGGAGAATAGCACTCACCGGTTTAGCGATACTGGCCAATTTTGTGATAATCGCCTGGCTGTTACTACCGGGGTCAATTACTAGAACCGCCTGTTCATTTTCCAGAATATAGGTATTTTCAAGCGCAACATCATTAAGTACTTTATAAATTTCCATACCCTTAGTTTAACAAATTGCTCCTCTTTTTAAAATTAAAAGGCAAAACCCCTGATAAATTAAGTCTCAATCTAAAGAAAAGGCAAGCTCTAAAAATAAGGTTAGCTGCCTGAACGTGGAAAAGAGAAGGGGCAGTTATTAGTCATAGCTCCAAATAGCCTCACTACTCTAAAGCTTAGAACTCTAATAAGTAGCTGTTTACGTCTGGTTTTAAGCCCAAATTCATTATTTCCCACTGTGCCCCAAGGCATGAGGATACTGCAAACTCTAGTAAATAAAATTACTTAAGACTGTTTTCGTTACTAGGGTTGAGAGGGCGAGTGAATAATCAGAAAATTTTGTCATCTCCATAGAATTATACCCAGAAATGTGATAGACTAGAGGGGTAAAAATAAAAAGAGGATTAGCTATGGATAGAAAAATGAATTTTGTAATGATCTCTCCTCATTTTCCTACAAATTTTGAACCCTTTGCCCATCGTTTGCAGGCTAATGGATTCAATACTTTAGGGATTGCGGATACCCCCTATGATGACTTGTCCGATGGCTTGAAAGCCTCTCTGACGGAATATTACCGTGTGGATAATATGGAAGACTATGATCAGGTTTACCGTGCAGTAGCCTATTTTGCCCATAAATACGGACGGATTGACCGCATTGAATCTCACAACGAATATTGGTTGGAGTTAGATGCCAAGCTGCGGACGGATTTTAATGTTTTCGGCTATAAAACTGAGGATATGCTGGCCATTAAAACCAAACGCCAAATGAAAGAAATTTTCCGTAAGTCTAGTATTAAGGTGGCTCAGGGCGATGTCTTCCATACCGATGATCAGGCACGTCAGCTCGCCCAAAAATTAGGCTTTCCTGTCATTATTAAACCCAACTCTGGTGTCGGTGCCTCTGACACTTATAAGATCAAGTCCGATCAGGAATTAGAAGGGTTCTTTGGGTATAAGACAGCTGGTGTCGAGTATATTATGGAAGAATTTATCGATGGTGACATTATCACTTTTGATGGCTTAACCGACCACGATGGCAATATCGTCTTCTATTCTGGTCTAGAATATAAGGAAGCCGTTCTTGAGACCTTGGATCACGATAGTGATATGTTCTACTATGTTCCCAGAGAATTTTCACCTGAATTAATTGAGCTTGGTAAAAAATGCGTTCAAGCCTTCAATGTCAAGGAGCGTTTTTTCCACTTTGAGTTTTTCCGTGTTAAAAAAACCAAAGAACTCATGGCTTTGGAAATTAACTGCCGTCCGCCAGGCGGTTTGACAATCGATATGTGGAACTACGCTGATGATTTTGATATCTTTGATCAGTATGCCAAGGTCGTTAGAGACAATCAGTTTACAGCTGATATTCAGCATCGTTATAATGTTGTCTACATTTCACGCAAGGCCAATCGCCATTATGTCCATAGTTTAGAAGATATTCATCAGCACTTTGGTGAACAGATTATCCTGACCCAGTCTGTTCCTGGTATCTTCGCCCAGATTATGGGGGAAGTCGGTATTCTAGCTAGGACTGAGACGATGGACGAGTTACGCGATTTGGTCTCCTATGCCCAAGCCAAAGAATCTTAAGTGAGTTGAAAAATCAGTATAGAAAGCGCAAGTCATAACAGACAGCAGCAGTGAATAAGCCTGTCCTTGCTGTATACTTGTTGTCATTATTATTTGAAAGGAAGATTTCGTCCTGTGAGGCTGGCAATTAGATGGGAATAGTAGTTGTAAACTAGACGATTTTCCAAGTTTAATTGCCTAAAGCTTTTGTGGTCGTATTTGGTAACTTAATATATGCAGTTTGAAAGAAGAAGTCAGTGGTCGGGGGAGCTCGGCCGCGAGATGTATTTTAATGTTTATGGCCATGCCGGTAAGCCTGTGGTGGTTTTTCCGTCATCTGGTGGTAGTCAGAATGAGTATGCTGATTTTGGCATGATTGAGGCTTGCAAAGATTTTATCGATCGCGGTTTGGTAAAATTTTATACCCCAGATTCCTTGGACAAGGAATCTTGGTTAGCCCCAGGAAAATCAGGTCATGATATGGCCTTGGCTCATGAGGCCTACGACCGTTATATTGTCAATGAGTTGGTTCCCCTGATCCGCTATGAGTCTGACTGGCAAGGGGGCATGATAGCAACCGGCTGTTCTATGGGAGCCTTTCATACCATCAATTTTGCCCTGCGTCATCCGGATCTGTTTGATGTCGCCATTGCTCAATCAGGTGTTTATGATGCCCGTTTCTTCACAGGTGAATATCATGGTGATCCGACGGTTTACTACAATTCGCCTATCGATTACCTTTGGAATCAGGAAGATAGCTGGTTCTTGGATCGCTATCGGCAAAATGCTTTTGTAGTCGCTGTCGGTCAGGGAGCCTGGGAAGGTCCTCATATTGCGGATACTAGACGCTTGGAAGAAGCTTTTGCGGCCAAATCAATCCCAGCTTGGTTTGATTACTGGGGCAATGATGTCGCCCATGATTGGGAGTGGTGGCGTCAGCAGATTCCTTATTTCTTGGCTCGTCTAGAGGCCGAAGGACGGATTTAAGTCAACATTACTAGAAAACATAAAAAGCAAGCAGAACTGGTACCCGAAAGAGGAAAATCTGCTTGCTTTTATGATGGATAAATAAAAAATTGGGACTAAATAATGATGTCTCAATTTTTAGATATCTCAATTTACTCTTTCAGGGTAAACTGTAAAAATTCAAGGAAATGGTCTGCCCAGTATTTCTCGTGGTGGATTTCATTGGCCATAACTCTTAGCTGAATCTGCTCCATAGGCGTTCCTGATTTAAGCAGAGACTGATAGTAGTGGAGGCTGCAGTCGATATAGGCTTGATTCATATTTGGAGCAAACTGTTCATCAACCTCATCGCCTTCCTTGGTGCCCACCTGAATATAGACCTTGGTATCCTTTTTCAGTGGGTGACTATTGCAGTAACGCAAAAAATCACGTTCGCTGAACCAAGAAGCCAGTGAGAAGACTCCCAAACCACCAAAAACGTTCGGATAGGCTGCTCCCATATAAGCAGTAATAATACCGCCCATGGATGAGCCAGCTAACAAAGTATGCTCAGGGTCTGATTTGGTACGATAGGTTTTATCGATAAAAGGTTTAACAGTGTTGACTAGCCAGTCTCCGTAAGCCATTCCATCCCCGCCGACACTGGCGGTTTCAGGCGTGGTACCGACATCTGTCATCCATGGTGCGTATTCGTTCAGACGGTTGCCCTCAGCATTGTCAATTCCCACAACAATGACCTTGGGTAATTCCTTGTGATTTTTGATGGTGGGGATGATTTTCCAGGAGTAACCGGAGAAGGATTCCTTGCTGTAAAAAATATTTTGGCCGTCATGCATGTAGAGTACGGGGTAGCTGGCCCAGTCTTCCTTGGCATAATCTTTGGGAAGAAGCACTCGAATACGGCGCTCTTCATCATAGTAAGGGACATGCAGGTAATGTTCTTCCATTTCCAGATAGTAATTGTTGAGTTTCGTTCGCTTCATTGTTTTCCTCTGTCTCATAATTGTTCTTATTATAGCATAAAACAGCATCATCTAAAAAAGATTAAAATTTTTTAAATTATAAATAAAATGTTAAAAATTCTTAAAATTGTAAGCCTTTTCTTGTCAATAAAGATGGAAAAAGATATAATAAACCCATAAAATTTTTGGAGGTTGTTTTATGTCTAAAGTTGCTATTGTTACCGGAGCTGGTCAAGGTATTGGTTTTGCCATCGCTAAGCGCTTGCACCAAGATGGATTTAAAATTGCTATCCTTGACTATAATGAAGAAACTGCTCAAGCGGCTGTTGAGCAATTGTCACCTGACACGGCACTTGCTGTTGTCGCAGATGTATCTAAGCAGGATCAAGTGGCAGCAGCTTTTGATAAGGTTGTTGAGCATTTTGGTGATCTGAATGTCGTTGTCAACAATGCGGGTGTTGCTCCGACAACGCCTCTGGATACTATCACACCAGAGCAATTCGAGCGGACCTTCGCAATCAACGTTGGAGGTGTTATCTGGGGCAGTCAAGCAGCTCAAAAAGTCTTTAAAACACTTGGTCACGGTGGTAAAATTATTAATGCGACCTCACAAGCAGGTGTTGTTGGTAACCCTAACCTAACGATTTATGGCGGAACAAAGTTTGCGGTACGTGGGATTACCCAAACTTTGGCGCGTGACTTGGCTGATGATGGTATTACAGTCAATGCTTATGCACCAGGCATCGTAAAAACACCGATGATGTACGATATTGCCCATGAAGTTGGTAAAAATGCTGGTAAAGATGACGAGTGGGGGATGCAGACCTTTGCCAAGGATATTACTCTCAAGCGTCTATCTGAACCAGAAGATGTAGCTAATGCTGTAGCCTTTCTCGCAGGTCCAGATTCTGACTATGTTACAGGTCAGACCATTATTGTTGATGGCGGTATGCAGTTCCACTAATTGATTAGTTCAAGAGAGTGGGATAAAAATCAGTAAACCGTGAGAAAAATCACGGTTTTGATTTTCCTTGCTCTCTTATTTTAAGGCTCAGGTCTCTGCCGCTTTCCTGTTTTTAGGTGGCAGGCTTTGGCAGTCTATCCCCAGACTGCCAAACTCCAGTAGAGCATTTTGACACTTGCTTTACAAGCTTTATTTCTCAATTAAAAAGGTCTACTAGACCTTTTTAACCCACCTCCGCATAGCTCAAAAGGTCTGGGAGACCTTTTGAGGTTGGAGATAAGATGAATCGTGTTCATCACATTAGATAACATCCAACAGTTCCCCAAACTGTTGGAGCTATCACTTAGGTGGGAATTAAACAGTCCAGTGGACTGTTTAAAGGGTCGCCTAAAGATAGGGAAGCGCCCCAAGATAAGGATCGCCAATCGGCAGTGGTTCATTGGTGCTAAAGCACCTAATGAACTGTGCAGGAGTAAGACTTCTTGGCATAGCCAACAAGTCTTACTCCCAACCGCTGCGTCGATCTGGTAAATCTAGGATAATGCTAACGGGTCTGGACTTTTGTCCCAGACTCTTTTTATATAATAGGGAAAAAGAGTTAGAAGTGAGGAATTACTTTGAATATTTTTGAAAAGTTAGCCCAAGGTGCTCTTCTGGTTGATGTGAGAAACGCAGAAGAGTACGAGCACAGTCATATTGCTGGAAGTCAGCTACGACCAGTGGACAGATTAAGCCGGTATGATTTTGGTGAGAGCGGCCAGACAATCTTGCTGTATTGTGGATCTGGTGCAAGAGCTGAACGAGCTAAGAATTACCTTGAAGGTCAAGGGTATACGCAGGTTATAAACTTAGGTAGTTTGGAACATTTGGCCAATTTAGGTATGGAGGTCATTGTTAAGGATTAAAGTCCAAGGTAGTGAAGTTGTCGTCACTGACCAGCCTTTCAGTTCGATTGGCATTTTGAAAGCCCAGTTTGTCATATCTAAACGGTCTGGGCCTTTTTATTTGGGCACTAGTTTTTAACTGATAGTTCCTTATCTAAGGGGCAGCACCTTTCACTGTTTTAAACTATGACTTTTGTCTCCAGTTTATTCGTGCTATAATGAAAGGGTTATGACACAAACGAATAAGGGACGAAAATATGCAGTTGTTGATTTGGAAGCGACTAGCGCTTCCGCAGCTGCCCAGATTATTCAGGTTGGTATTGTCATTATTGATCAGGGCCAAATTGTCCAGACCTATGAAACGGATGTCAATCCGCACGAACCTTTGAATGAGCATATTGTAGAGTTAACGGGAATTACTGACCAGCAGTTGTCTCAGGCACCAGATTTTTCGCAAGTGGCAGGGGATATTTACGAGCTAATTCAGGACTGTATCTTTGTCGCCCACAATGTTAAATTCGATGCCAACTTGTTGGCAGAGCAGCTTTTTTTAGAAGGCTATGAATTACGAACTCCGCGGGTGGACACAGTCGAGTTGACTCAAGTTTTTTATCCTACCCTAGAGCGCTATCGTTTGACGGACTTGGCCGATCATTTGAATCTAACTCTGGAACATGCTCATACTGCTCTGGCAGATGCCTATGCAACAGCACAGTTGTTTTTAGCCACCCAAGAGAAAATTGCTGGTTTACCGCGTTTAACTGTTGAGCGTATCTTAGATTTCGCTGATCACTTACTTTTTGAAACACGTTTAGCCATTGATGATGTTTTCTCAAGAATGTCTACCCATTTGTCAAGGGACTTTGTTGAAGTTCAAAATTTAGTCATACGTAGGGAGTCTCCCTTTCTGAAGGAAAGGCGTCTTTCTGCTGACTTTGCGACCAACTTGGCGTTGTTAGATTTAGAAGAGAGAAAAGAGCAGCTCGCCTTTGCTGATAAGATTAGTCAGCATTTTGAACAAGAAGGTCCTTTATTTATTCAAGCTCAGGCAGGTATCGGAAAGACTTATGGCTATTTGCTGCCCCTCTTAGCTAAAGGCACTGAGGAAAAACTGATTGTGACTGTACCGACAAAAATTTTACAGGATCAAATCATGTCGCAGGAAGGTAGGCAGCTGGCGCACGTCTTTCATATCAATATTCATAGCTTGAAAAGTCCGCAAAATTACATTAAGCTAGACAATTTTGATCGGAGTCTAGCCGAGGCAGACAGCAATCGGCTAGTTAACCGCTATAAAATGCAGCTTTTGGTTTGGTTGACGCAGACCCATACTGGGGATTTGGATGAAATCAAGCAGAAGCAGCGTTTTAAAGCCTATTTTGATCGCATTCAGCACGATGGTAAACTTAGTAAAAAATCCCCTTTTTGGAATGTTGATTTTTGGCTGCGTTCGTATAAGAGGGCTCAGACCTCACATGTTATTATTACAAACCATGCTTATTTTCTAACTCGTGTTGAAGATGACAAGGATTTTGTTAAAGATAAGATTTTAGTGATCGACGAAGCGCAAAAACTATTCTTGAATTTGGAGCAGTTTTCCCGTAGGCAAATCAATCTCAATACTGTGATGAAAAAATTGCATACCCTTCTGGAGCATCCTCATCCTCATGTCCAGCAGCGGCTTTTAGAAAGTTTGCAGTTTGAGCTGTCTAATTTAAATATTCAATTTTATCAAAATCACCGTACAGCTGTTGCCAAGCATCAGGTTGAAAAAATTAGACAGGATCTAGCGGAAATCGAAGCAGCTGAGCTAGCAGAACTCAAAAGTGCTTTCGCATCGGATTTTTCGGATTTCTGGCTCAGCCAAGATTGGTCGCAAGAGCACCGTCAGACCCTGCTTAATAGTGCTCGTCTTGATTTTGTGAACTTCAGGGATCTTTTGCCTCAGACCCTAAAAACCTATTTTGTATCGGCTACATTGGATATTAGTCGGCGGGTTTCTCTACCTAATTTGCTGGGATATGAAAAGTTTGACTTTGCTCGCATTTCCTATAAGCAGGAGGACAATCAAGCTATCTGGCTAGACACGACCATGCCCGATATTCCCAGCCTGTCTGCCCAAGATTATGCTCAGCTATTGGCTGATAGAATCACCGACCTAAAACAGCTTGGACAGCCCATATTAGTACTTTTCAATGCTAAAAAAGCCATGTTTGATGTATCAGAAATTCTTGATAATAAACATCTTCCCCATCTCTGCCAATATAAGAATGGCTTAGCTGCTAATATTAAGCGCCGTTTCGATAAGGGGGAGAGTAACGTTTTGCTGGGCACAGGCTCTTTCTGGGAAGGAGTTGATTTTGCCAATCAAGATAAACTGATTGAGGTCATTACCCGCTTACCTTTTGATAATCCACAAGACCCCTTTACAAAAAAACTTAATCGCCAGTTGACCTTAAACGGTCGTCATCCTTTTTATGATTACAGCCTACCGGTGACTATCTTGCGGCTCAAGCAGGCTATCGGCCGCAGTAAGCGCAGGCAGTCTCAGCGTTCAGCTGTCCTCATTTTAGATAGTCGAATTAAAACGAAGCACTATGGTTCTCTTATTGCTGATGCTTTGATGCAGCAGTTACCTTTAAAAGAGCAAAATTTTCAGGAAATATTGGCAGAAATGGCGCAATTTTTCAGAAATATTTGATATAATAAAGACTATCAATGTATAAAAGGGATGGTGGCATGAAAAGGCTGAAAATTAAGCATTTTTGGCGTTATTTGTTTGGTGTTTTAGGATTGCTGGTTTTAGTAGCGGTCGGTATCTTCTTTTTCTTTAAGGCAGCTCTAAAGCCCAATCAAGATGCTAGAAGTCAGGCGATTCAAACGGCTAAAGAATATGCGGACTTCGCTTCGGTTTCAGATTTTAACCAGTACAATGGCAGAGAAGTTTTTTACACTGTTTTTGGTAAGAACCAAGGTGGTGAGACCATTATGGTAACCATCAATAAGAAGCATCAGGGGCAGGTCTATGTCTACAGGGCCAATCAAGGCATTAAGGCTGAGCAAGCCCAAGACACTGCTAAAAAAGAAGGTGCCCGTAAGATCCAGAAAACCACTTTTGGTATGGCAGAAGGGGTTCCTATCTGGGAAGTTCGAGCCGACGGTGCTTACTATTTAGTAAATTTTGAAACAGGTGATCTGGTCAAGAAGGAGGGACTATGACCTATTTATCAAAGCGAGTATTAGAGATGAAAGAAAGCGTGACCCAAGCAGCTGGCGCTAAGGCTAAAGAACTGCAGGCGCAAGGAAAAAACATCCTGAGCCTGACCTTGGGAGAACCTGATTTCACTACACCAAAAAACATTCAGAATGCTGCTATTGAGGCAATTAAAAGCGGCCGAGCTTCCTTTTATACGCTGGCATCTGGTCTTCCGGAGTTAAAAGATGCCATCAACAGCTATATGAAACGTTTTTATGGCTATTCTGTTGAGCGCAATCAGATTGTCGCAGGAACTGGAGCTAAATATGTTCTATATGCTTTCTTTATGGCAGTTATCAATCCTGGGGATGAGGTCATTATTCCAGCACCTTACTGGGTGTCTTATGCCGATCAAATCGAAGCAGCGCAAGGACTTCCCGTCTTCGTACAAACGAAGGAAGAAAACAACTTTAAGGTAACTGTTGAACAGCTAGAGGCTGCTAGAACTGATAAAACCAAGGTTTTCCTGCTGAATTCTCCATCGAATCCTACAGGAATGATTTACACCGCAGAAGAATTGCGGACAATTGGTGATTGGGCTGTAGCGCATGATATTCTAATTCTATCGGATGATATTTATGGCCGCTTGGTCTATAATGGTGCAGAATTCACACCGATTTCAACCTTATCAGATACTATCCGTCAGCAAACCATCGTTATTAATGGAGTTGCTAAATCTTATGCTATGACGGGATGGCGTGTTGGATTTGCGGTTGGACAGGCTGATATTATTGCAGCTATGAGCAAGATTATTGGCCAAACCACTTCTAATTTAACAACAGTAGCCCAGTATGCTGCTATTGAAGCTTTCGCTGGCGATCAAACCAGCGTTGAAATCATGCGTCAGGCCTTTGAAGAGAGGTTAAATACGATCTATCCTCTTCTAGAAGAAATCCCAGGCTTTAAGACGGTAAAACCACAAGGTGCTTTCTACTTCTTTCCAAATGTTAAGGAAGCCATGAAGCTCAAGGGCTTTACGGATGTGACCGAGTTCACCACAGCAATTCTTGAAGATACAGGCGTTGCTTTAGTAACAGGAGCCGGATTTGGAGCCCCCGAAAATGTTCGACTCAGCTACGCTACCGATTTGGATACCCTCAAAGAGGCCGTTCAACGTATCAAGGCATTTATGGAGAAATAATTGGTAGCAGTCAGCAGGTAAGCTTGAAAGTGAGAGTTTAGAATATGGGGTTCTAGTATCTGTAAGTGCTACTATCCGGACCGCAAAGTAGCCTTTTTAATAATCCTGACGGATATAATTTAGGCTGTTTGCTAGAAAAACGAATAAATTAGAAAAGGGAAAAGAATTACATGTCAACAAAACGTGTTACGATCAGTCAAGTAAAAGACTATGTGGGTGAAGAAGTTACCATCGGCAGCTGGGTTGCCAATAAGTCTGGAAAGGGGAAAATTGCCTTCCTTCAATTGCGCGATGGCTCTGCCTTCTTCCAAGGGGTTGCCTTCAAACCTAACTTCATCGAAAAATATGGTGAAGAAGAAGGAACAGAAAAATTTAACACCATTCGTCATCTTAATCAGGAAACGTCTGTTTATGTGACCGGTATCGTTAAAGAAGATGAACGTTCAAAATTTGGCTATGAACTGGATATCACCGATGTTGAGATTATCGGTGAATCAAATGATTATCCAATCACACCAAAGGAACATGGGACAGACTTTTTGATGGATAACCGCCATCTTTGGCTGCGCTCGCGTAAACAAATGGCGATTATGCAAATTCGTAATGCCATCCTGATGGCCTCAACAGAATTCTTTGATAAGAATGGCTTTATCAAATTTGACAGCCCTATTCTTTCAGGAAATGCTGCCGAAAATACTACTGAACTTTTTGAGACGGATTACTTTGGTTCCCCTGCTTTCTTGAGCCAGTCAGGTCAGCTCTATCTTGAAGCGGGTGCTATGGCGCTTGGCCGTGTGTATGATTTTGGTCCTGTTTTCCGTGCTGAAAAGTCTAAAACGCGTCGCCATTTAACGGAATTCTGGATGATGGATGCAGAATATCCCTTCTTGAGTCATGATGAATCACTTGATTTGCAGGAAGCTTATGTCAAAGCTTTGATCCAGGGCGTCTTGGAGCGCGCACCACAAGCGCTTGAAATCTTGGATCGTGATGTTGAAGCTCTTAAACGCTATGTCACTGAGCCATTCAAACGCGTGTCTTACGATGATGCTATTGATTTACTTCAGGCTCATGAAAATGATGAAGGAGTGGATTACGACCATCTTGAGCATGGTGATGACTTTGGTTCTCCGCATGAAACATGGATTTCAAATTACTTTGGAGTCCCGACCTTTGTTGTCAATTATCCAGCAAGTTTCAAAGCTTTCTACATGAAGCCAGTTCCTGACAACCCAGAGCGTGTGCTCTGTGCGGACCTCCTAGCACCAGAAGGTTATGGTGAAATCATTGGCGGGTCCGAGCGTGAAACAGATTACGATAAACTTATGGCCAAGATTGAAGAAGAAGGACTTAATCCAGAAGATTACGACTTCTATCTTGACCTTCGTAAATACGGGTCAGTCCCTCACTGTGGGTTTGGACTTGGCTTAGAACGCATGGTAACTTTCGTCGCAGGTACTAAGCACATTCGTGAAGCCATCCCCTTCCCACGTATGTTGCACCGTATTAAACCTTAAGGTTATTATACTTACTGCTATCAATTATTCTCCCTCTAAAGTTAGAGTTCTAAACTCTGATTTTAGAGGGTTTTTATTTGGACTAAATGTTATAAAATTATGAAGCATTATGAAATTAGGGCTCTTTGTCAACTGTAGTGGGCGACTTATAGCTAAGCACGAGAGGAGACAAAGTTTGTCTTCTTTTTTAATATACGATGTTACTCATTCCATAGACTTCTAATAGAGCCTTGCTAAAACAGATATTTCTCCAATTTTATTTCGATGTCTAGTGTTTAAGGTATCCACGACTTAACGAGGCACCTCTGCTTTAGCACAAAGAAAAAGTAATGAAGATCTCTCTCCGTCGGAGATTTCTTCATTACTAATCTTAATATGTTTTTATCACCAAAATAATCTTTCAATTTTCATGATAGTGTCAGCAACGTCCGAAGGTTTTTCTTTTAAATCATTTTTTATCCAAGATGAGATTACGGTCTTAAAAGAAGAACAAAACACCTGAATAATAATATCATCAGAAACTTTTGTATGAGCTTTTATATTGTTTTTTAAAGTAGGGTTATTGCTTATGAGGTTTCTTATTAGCTCTTGAACTTTTTGGGAAAATTCCATGTGAGAGGCTTGAGAGATAGCTTTAAAGTGTTTAAAATCCAATTGAATCTCTTCTAGGGTTTCCACTATTTTTTCTCTTTTGGACAAATTACCTTTGGAAAGGATATTCCAGAATCTTTCCAATGTTTCTTCACCAATAGTATAGGCTAAATCATCTTTATCTAAAAAATGTTGATAAAAGGTGCCTCGACTGACATTTGCCCGTTTTGCAATTTCACCAATCGAAATTTTGAAGTAATCTTTCTCTAATAGTAAATCGATTAAGGCGTTTTTGAGATGTTTTACACTTTGTGTCTGTCTTATTTGACTCATTTTTCTTAATTTAACAACTTGTTCAATTTTGTCATGGCTATTTTTTACGTACTATTATATTCTTTTTTTATAAATTATCAATAAATTTCGGCATCCTTCTTGGAAATGCTTGTCTAGTATTTTATTGCGTAGTTTATTATTTTACATTTATTCTTTATTCAGAAAGGAGACATATTAAATGTCGAATATAAGAAAAATTATCGGTTTTATCGGTCTTATTCTGGCAATGTTTATGGGAGCTTTAGATGCTACGATTGTCAACATTGCCCTTCCTGATATCATGGACAATTTACACACAGGGCTGACTGACACCAGCTGGGTTGCTACAATTTATGTTTTAGCTATGTCAGCTTTTATTATTACAGCATCTAAACTGGCGGATATTTACGGTCGAAAGTTAGTCATGCTCATTGGAGTGATTGTATTTGGAGGCTTTTCATTTGCTTGTATGACCGCAAGCTCACTTTTCCCTCTTATTATTTATCGCTTTTTTCAAGGACTTGGAGGAGCGATTCTTACTCCTATTGTTTTGCCTATGGGGATTGAACTGTTTGGAAAAGAGAAAACAAGTCGCATTACTGCAGTTATAGGGGCTTTTGGAGCTATTGCAGCGGCAGGAGGACCTGTCATAGGAGGGATAATTATAAATTGGACCAGTTATCACTGGATTTTTGGTATTAATGTTCCGATAGCTGTTTTAGCCTTACTTTTTATTTTAATTGGAACACAGGAATCATACGACTCAAGTATAACTAAGAGTATTGATTGGCTAGGCGTGATTTTTCTAACGCTTGCACTAGGAGGATTGATTTTTGGTCTGTTAGAAGGCCGAGAATACGGTTGGACTTCTCAGGTAATCGTATCAAGTTTCATGCTGAGCTTGGTAGGATTAGTTCTTTTTATTCTTACTGAGAGAAAAGTCAAATCACCAATTATAGAGCTTTCCTTATTTCGAGAAAAAACATTTACGGCTTCCAGTATTGTCTATATGGTCTTTGGATTTGCCATTATCGTGCCTTCATTTGTAGTGAATTATTTTTTGCAAAATGTCCGCAACTACTCAGCATTGCACTCAGCTTATTTAATCGTTCCGGCTTCTCTGGCTATAGCAATAGGTATGCCCTTGGCAACAAAGATGTATCAAAAACTCAGTGCTAAGCTGTTAATTGGTATTGGAATAGCAGTTACGGCTGGCGGCTTATTCATGTTGGGATTTGTTGAACAGAACACTTCAAAAGGCATTATCGTTTGCTGTAATATTATTATTGGCCTTGGACTTGGTTTTATGGCGATGGCGCTTACTTCCTCAGTAAAATATCTGCCAGTTACCAAAACAGGGATCGGCTCAGGTATTGTCAACGCTTCAAGGTATATTGGACAGGCTTTAGGTATAGCTTTGCTTGTTACTATTTTAAACGGAAATATTAATACAGCAAAAGCTAATATTAAAGAAGAAGCTTATCATCAAATTGATCATCGTGTTCTATCAACAAAAGTAAAGAAAGTCGCACGTGAAGAAATAAGAAATACTTTTAAAACATCTAAAAATAGTACTAATACATCAAAGAAACAAAACACAATGGTTAAAAGAATCAAGCAAGCAGCGCAGGATAAAAGTAAATTGCCTAAGCCTAAAAAGGGTAGTGATTATCGTAAGCTTTATGATGCTAATGAGCTGATGGTTGCTGGTTCTGAAAAAATTGCTGGTGCTGTTCCACTTCCACAGTTGAAATCAAGCTTGTCCAGCCTGTCAATGGGGCAAAAGAAGATGAGTACGGCTATCCAACTATTGGCACAAAAGAAAGAGTTAACGGACTCCCTGAAAAATATTGTAAAATCTAAAAATGATGAATTGAGTCAAGCATTCGACCAAGTGTTCAATATTGGTGGTCTCATCGTTCTAGTATGCCTACCCCTTGTCTATATGACAGATAGAAAAGATAAACAATGTTGAACATGGCTCAACTTTATTATATCTGTTCTAGAAATAATGGTATTTATAAATTTGACTTTGGGGCTACTGACACTACGGGAATGTTAAGCTGATTGTCAGTTTGCAGTTCCTTTTAGGGTTTTTATTTGGACTTTCGTTTCAATTTTCTGAAAACTTTGCTATAATAAATGGTACAGCGATAAAGTGGTGTCTGGTCAGTCAGGCTAGCCTCTCTTTATGTTCATATTGTCACCGCCCAAAAATAGACGATGACCACCTAATTTTAGGAGGAAGCGTAATGACAACAAATGTAATGGCTAATTACAGCTATGGTGAAGACTGCTATAAGGAGATTCCTGAGGTACTAAAACCTTACGGTGTCAAAAGTGTGGTCCTCATTGGAGGAAAAAGAGCTTTGGGAGCCACAGAGTCAGAGGTTCGTGCCATTTTGGAAGCAGCTGATGTCGAGGTAAAGGGCAGTTTTGTTTACGGCAAGGATTCAACGCAAACTAATATTGATAAGTTAGTGGCGACTCCGGATGTCCAAAAGGCTGATGCTATCTTTGGTTTTGGTGGTGGTAAGGCACTCGATACAGCCAAGATGGTAGCAAAAGAGTTGGATAAACCGACCTTTACCTTTCCGACTATTTGTTCTAACTGTTCTGCTGGAACTGCTATTGCCGTAGTTTATAAGGATGATCACTCACTTTTGCGCTATGGCTATCCTGATTCCCCCTTGCATATCTTTATTAATACCAGAGTGATTGCTAATGCGCCTGAAAAATATTTCTGGGCTGGTATCGGTGATGGTATTTCAAAAGCACCTGAAGTCGAGCATGCTGTAGCAGAAGCTAAGAACAGGGGCCTAGTAGATCTTCCCCATACAGCTAGCTTGGGCCAAGCTGTGGCTCTGTCCTCTAAAGATGCTTTTTACCGCTACGGCGAGGCTGGTATGGAAGATGTCAAGCATAACCGACCTTCTAAAGCAATCGAAGAAATTGCACTAGATATTGTTGTTTCAACTGGTTATGCCTCCAACTTAGTTAATCAGCCAGATTTCTATTATAATTCTTGCCATGCCCATGCCTTTTATAATGGGACTACGGCAATCAAACGTTCAGGAGAATACCTACATGGAGTAGTCGTATCCTATGGTGTTTTGGTTCTGCATGCTTACTATCAAGAGCAAGAAGAGCTAGAACGTGTCGCTAGATTTAACAGGAGCTTGGGCTTGCCGATAACCTTGAAAGAATTGGGATTAACTGAGGATGATATTCCGAAAATTGTAGAAGTGGCAGTTACCACCAATGAATATAAAAATACACCATTTGATTCAGAACAATTTGCCCAAGCTATTCGTGAGGTAAATCAGCTAGGGCAGCACTTATCCAATAACTGATAATGTCTCTGTGCTCTTGGCGGATGATGCAAAAAAATAGCTTCTTTCTAGACACAAACGCCTTGGTCGAAGCTCCTATTTTGCTTGATCCGCGAACCCTTTCTGTATCTTAATATAAGGAGAAAACAACCATGAAAACTTTCCATACTGATAAAGCACCAGCAGCTATCGGCCCCTATGTACAGGCTAAGCAAGCAGGGGAGTTCCTGTTTGCTTCTGGTCAAGTACCCTTGTCACCAGAGACAGGAGAAGTTTTAGGGACGACCATTCGGGAACAGACCCAGCAGGTACTTAATAATATTAAAGCCATCTTGGCTGAGGCAGGTACTGATTTTGACCATGTAGTTAAGACCACTTGCTTCCTAAGTGACATGAATGATTTTGTGCCTTTTAACGAAGTTTATGCAACGGCCTTCAAAGAAGAATTCCCTGCGCGTTCAGCCGTCGAGGTTGCTCGTCTGCCTAAAGATGTCAAGGTTGAAATTGAAGTAATTGCTTACTTAAAGTAGGCGTAGATAACAAGAGATTGAGATGTCAAAAAGTGAGATCTCTTTTTCTTTTTTGGTTTGAATAATATTTTAACCTCGTTTCCGTCGTTAAGTTCGGGGGCTTTATAAGTGAGGGCTTTGAAGTACAAGTATAACTCAATCTGTCCTTCCAGACTTGGGCCCCTTTGTTAACTGTTTATTTTAACTTTGTTCAGAGCTTTTTGCCATTTTAAAAAGAGGCTGGACAAGAGTAGTATAGTATAAGTATGACTACTGCTATTTGGGGGCATTTTAAGCGTCTTACTGCTTATAAGAGCCCTCCTCTATTTTGGCTGCTTGGTTATTTATGCTATAATATGGAATAGAAAGAAGGTCTCTATATGCCAGAAGATGAGCTTATCTTTGACGCTCTAAATCATCAACCCTATCGCCTTACCGAAGGGGTCTTTTTATCGGAAATTGATCACCGCTTAAAAAATTTATTGAAACGTGACCATCCACATTTAGAGGATACGGCTTTTATCAGTAATAAAGATTTGCTGCATTATCGGCTCCTCTTTCTCAACCAGACTATCGAGCGGGCACAGGTTAAGAATGATTACATTCGTGAGACAGTCTACGATGTGACTAAAAATAAAGATTATGAAACCTTGGATGTTCAGGAAGTGTTGGATCGTAAGGTTACATTCGGTCAGAGAATAGCTGACGATGTCGCACGTTTTGGCGGTTCCTGGACCTTTATTATCAGTTTTATTCTCTTTATGGGGATTTGGATGGCTCTGAACATTTACAAGCCCTTAGGTATTCAATTTGATGCCTACCCCTTTATTTTATTAAATCTGGCCTTATCTACTTTGGCAGCTATTCAGGCTCCTTTGATTATGATGAGTCAGAATCGAGCATCTGACTATGACCGCCTGCAAGCCAAGAACGACTTTAATGTTAATAAGAAATCAGAAGAGGGGATCCGTCTTTTACACACTAAGCTGGATCACCTTGTCCAGCAGGACCAATCTGATTTGCTAGAGGTGCAAAAACTGCAGACAGAGATGCTAGCTTCCATAACTCAGCAGCTAGATGATTTACAAGCAACCAGCTATGAGCTGAAAGACCAGCTGGAGAGGAGTAAAAATGATGACGAATCCTATTAATCTTGTTATAGTAACCGGCATGAGCGGTGCAGGAAAGACCGTTGCTATCCAATCGTTTGAAGATATGGGCTACTTTACGATTGACAATATGCCTCCGGCTTTAGTACCTAAATTTATGGAGCTTGTAAGCCAAAGTGAAGAAAATGACAAGGTAGCTCTTGTTGTTGACATGCGCAGCCGCTTGTTTTTTAAGGAACTTAATTCAATTTTAGATGACTTGGATAAAAATCAGAATATCCAGTTTAAAATTCTTTTTTTGGACGCTACAGATGGCGAGCTGGTTGCTCGCTACAAAGAAACCCGCCGCAGCCATCCCCTTGCAGCCGCTGGTCGGGTAATGGATGGGATTAAGCTGGAAAGGGAACTCTTGGCTCCTTTAAAAAGCATGAGTCAAAATGTCGTGGACACGACAGAGTTGACACCGCGTCAGCTACGTAGAACAATTGCTGAGCAGTTCTCCTCAGAGAATGATGCGGCTCCTTTTCGAATTGAGGTCATGAGTTTTGGTTTTAAATATGGTTTACCTCTTGATGCTGACCTAGTCTTTGATGTTCGTTTCTTACCGAATCCTTATTATATTCCTGAACTGCGCAATCATACTGGTTTAGATCAGGAAGTGGTTTCTTATGTGATGAGCCATGATGAATCTGAGAACTTCTACCGTCACTTGTTGGCCCTTATCAATCCGATTTTACCGGGCTATCAGAAAGAGGGAAAATCTGTTTTGACGATTGCCATCGGTTGTACAGGCGGTCAACATCGCAGTGTGGCTTTTTCCCATCGACTAGCTGAAGAGTTGAAGAAAGGTTGGACAGTTAATGAAAGTCATCGTGATAAGGATCGGCGCAAGGAAACGGTGAATCGCTCATGAGAAAACCCAAGATAACCGTTATTGGCGGTGGGACCGGGATTCCTGTTCTGCTCAAAAGTCTTAGACATGAAAATGTTGATATTACCGCTATTGTAACAGTGGCAGATGATGGCGGTTCCTCAGGTGAATTACGTTCTGCTATGCAACTAACACCACCGGGGGATCTGCGCAATGTCCTAGTCGCTATGAGTGACATGCCTAAATTTTATGAGAAAATTTTCCAGTATCGTTTTAATGACGATGATGGTGCGCTTTCCGGTCACCCTTTGGGCAATTTAATCATTGCAGGTATTTCTGAAATGCAGGGTTCAACTTACCATGCTATGCAAATTCTCAGTAAATTCTTCCATACGACAGGGAAAATCTACCCAGCCAGTGAGGATGCTTTAACCCTTCATGCTGTCTTTCAAGATGGCCATGAAGTTGTAGGAGAGTCCAGCATTGCGGACTATGATGGTATGATAGATCATGTTTTTGTGACTAATACTTACAATGCTAAGCAACCCAGGGCCAGCCGTAAGGTGGTTGAAACCATTTTGGACAGTGACATGATTGTCCTAGGACCGGGGTCGCTTTTTACCTCAATCTTGCCCAACCTTGTTATCCCTGAGATTAGGGAGGCGCTTCTTGAAACTCCGGCTGAAGTTGCTTATGTCTGCAATATCATGACCCAGTACGGAGAAACTGAACGCTTTACAGATGCGGATCATGTAGCTGTACTCAATCGACATCTAGGTGCTGATGTTATTGATACTGTTCTTGTCAATGTTGAGCTGGTGCCAAAAGATTATATGGATACCAATAAATTTGATGAGTATTTGGTACAGGTAGAACATGATTTTGTTGGTTTGCAAAAATTAGTTAAGCGGGTCATTTCTTCTAACTTCCTGCGATTAGAAAATGGCGGAGCCTTCCACCATGGTGAGTTAGTCGTGGAGGAACTGATGCGCTTGACAAAAAGGAGAAAACGATGAGTTTTACGACTCAAGTTAAAGAAGAAGTGCTAGCCTTAAGAGATACTGATCGCAGTCAGTTATCTGCAATCATTAAGATGTCAGGAAGTTTGGGACTGACAGGCAAGGGACTGACGCTGTCAATTCTAACAGAGAATGCAAAGATTGCCCGTCATATTTACTCCTTATTGGAAAGTCTCTACGCCAGTCAACCCGATATTCGCTACCATCAAAAGACTAATCTAAAGAAAAACCGGGTTTATACCGTTTTTGTAGATCAAGATGTCGAAACAATTCTCTCCGACCTTCAGCTAGCAGATTCTTTTTTTGGGATTGAAACTGGTATTGAGCAGCGTGTGCTGGAAAACGATGAGGCAGGGCGAATCTATCTTCGCGGTGCTTTCCTAGCTAGTGGCTCTATTCGTGATCCGGAGTCGGGAAAGTATCAGCTGGAAATTTTTTCTGTTTATCAGGATCATGCTGAAGATTTAGCTCAATTGATGCGCAAATTTATGTTAGATGCTAAGGTGATTGATCATAAAAACGGTTCGGTGACCTACCTACAAAAAGCCGAGGATATCATGGATTTCTTACTTGTCATCGGTGCAGTGGCTGCTAAGGCTACTTTCGAAGAAGTAAAAGTCATGCGTGAAGCACGCAATGATCTCAACCGCACGACTAATGCAGAAACAGCTAATATCACCCGAACGGTCACAGCTAGCATGAAAACCATCAATAATATTATCAAAATTATGGATACTGCTGGCTTAGATATCCTACCAGCAGAATTACAACAAGTTGCCCAAATTCGTGTCGATCACCCAGAGTATTCTATCCAACAAATTGCTGATAATTTAGAGTTCCCCCTAACTAAAAGTGGCGTCAATCACCGTTTGCGAAAAATTAATAAAATCGCGGATGAACTTTAGTGCATAAGCTTAAGTAAGGCTCAATATAGATTCGCTCTTTTTCCATTACTTGCTAAGTATATCAAGGAAAGCAAATAAAAATATTTTCTACATCGGTAGTCAAAAAAGGCTATCGGTTTATTTTTAATTTTTTAATAAAATGCCTTGCACTTACAGGAAAATATGATATACTTAACCAGTAAACAATTTAATTAACTGGTTAAGGAAAGGAAACCAAAATGAAAAAAAAGCAAACCATCATTTTTGGAAGTTTGTTTGTGCTTATTTGTGCCATCATTGGAGGGATTTGGTTCAATAAGTCCCAAGAACGAACCAATGGGAAGATCAAAGTTGTAGCCACCTTTTATCCTATGTATGAATTTACCAAGGAAGTAGTGGGAGATCAAGGTGAAGTCAAGCTCTTGATAAAGGCTGGAACGGAGCCACATGATTTTGAGCCCTCAACCAAGGATGTGGCCGCCATGCAGGAAGCAGATGCTCTGGTTTATGACAACGAAAATATGGAAACCTGGGTTCCTAAAATTAAAAAGTCAATTGGCAAGGATAAGACAACCTTTATTAAGGCAACAGGCGATATGCTTTTACTAGCTGGAGACGAAGGCGAGCATGATCATGAAGGATCTGAGGCGGGTCATCATCATGAGTATGACCCTCATGTCTGGTTATCTCCTCACCGTAGTATTAAACTAGTAGAGAATATCCGCGACAGTTTATCTAAAAAATTTCCAAATAAGGCTAATACCTTTAAAAAAAATGCTGCCACTTATATTAAGAAGTTAGAAAAACTGGATAAAGAGTATAGTAATGCGCTCTCTTCAGCTCGACAAACTAGTTTTGTTACCCAGCATGCCGCTTTTAATTATCTAGCCTTAGATTATGGGCTTAACCAGATCCATATCAATGGATTCTCAGCTGAAAGCGATCCTTCAGCCCAGCATTTAGCTGAACTGAGTCAGCAAGTAAAAGATTACGGTATCAAGTATGTCTATTTTGAAGAAAATGCATCATCAGCTGTTTCTGACACTTTGGCCAAAGAAGCTGGTGTTCAGACCCTTGTTTTAAACCCTGTTGAAAGTCTGACGCAAAAAGAACTAGATAAGGGCGAAAATTATATTTCAATCATGCGCAGGAACCTTACTAATCTCCGTAAAACAACAGATAGTCAGGGACAGGAGGTGCCGGCTAAGGAACCTGAAAAAACTGTACAAAAAGGCTATTTTAAGGATGCTGATGTGACCAATCGTAAATTGTCCGACTGGTCGGGCAACTGGCAGTCTGTCTATCCTTATCTCACAGATGGAACCTTGGATCAAGTCTGGGACTACAAGGCTAAGCTTAATAAGGATATGACCGCTAAGGAATATAAGGATTATTATAGCAAGGGATATAAGACAGATGTTACAGCGATCCTTATAAAAGGGGATAAAAATCAGGTAAGCTTTACGAAAAATGGCAAAAAGTATACGTATACCTATAAGTATGCAGGCTATAAAATATTGACCTATGAAAAGGGGAACCGTGGTGTCCGCTATCTCTTTGAAGCAACCGATAGTAAAGCTGGAGAATTTAAATACATTCAGTTTAGCGATCATAATATATCAAAGATTAAGAGCAGTCATTTCCATCTATTTTGGGGAGCTAGTAGCCAAGAAGCCATTCTTAAAGAAATGGATAATTGGCCAACCTACTATCCTAAAGACATGACAGGACATGAAATTGCACAAGATCTTGTTGTTCACACCTAAGCTATACATAAAAAACTGAGCTGGAAATATTTTCAGCTCAGTTTTTTTCTAGACAGAGAAAAACAGCTCATTGGAGCTGTTTTTCAATCTTATTTGAGGCCGTATTTCGTATTGAGAGGATTGAATTGTTGTATACTGTTTTGAAGATATCGGTGCTTAAAAGGATATTTGCTGAAATTTTTAAGATATAATTGTAAGTAATTTGTTCTAATGTGTGAAGATTTGGGGGGATTTTTTAGGCTGTAGTTATGAATATAATTTAAAGAATATCAGGTGAGCTTGGTATTCTTTTTTTGTATTTATTTTAATATCTGTTATTTTATATGCTATAATGTTTTTGTCATCTTTCAACTTTCGTTGGGAAACGAAAGGGGGTGATGAAAATGCGACAACTTTTTGACGTCTTACTTACGATCGTAGTAAATGTGGTTAGTCATCTCATTTACAAATGGCTAGATCGTGAGGACAACAGAGATGATTAGTCTAACTAACCCTGTTAATCCGAAAGGAACATAAAAAAAACACCTCATCTACGGCCATAGATGGGGTGTTTGGGTGTCAATGCGACAACTTTTTGTACCTAAAGTATATATTTTTATTTTGTATTTGTCAATTTTTGTCTATAAAGTAATAAAAAAAGTAGACTTATTTTATAAACCATTACCCAAGTATTGACAATGCCATACTAAAATCATACAATAATAGTGTAATAAGATATAAAGAGGTATGGATATGGCTACTACTAAGTTGTTTCAGAAGCGAGTTGATAAAAAATTGTATGATGATGTTGCCGCACTGTATAATGATTTGGGCACGAGTGTTGGAGAGGCCTTTATCATGTTTTTGAAAAAATCACAAAGTGTAGGTGGACTGCCATTTGAATTAAAAAAGGAATCAAATAGTATGACAGATCAGGAATTAGAAGATTTAATCTTGACAAAACTTGATAAAAGAAAGATTGATTTTACTAATCCTGATGATGTTGCGGAATTTTTTGATGAAGAATTTCCGGAATATGAGGTGAGCAATGGTTGATGATGTGCAGCGTTATGATATTTTGATTGCTCGGATACCTTTTGATGATGGGACAGGCTCAAAAGTTCGTCCAGGAATGCTTGTCAAATTTAATGATGAAACCTTAAAGGTTTTAAAGGTGACGTCTCAATTTGATAGGAAGTCAGCTGATATTCAAGATAAATATTTTGAAATTATTGATTGGTTTAAAGCTGGTTTGAAAAGACCATCTTGGATTGATACGGTCAGGTATTATGAAATTGGTAATGGTCATAATTTTACTATTTTGGGACACTTAACTGATAGAGATATTGAACGCTTTAAGGCTTTTATATTGGAAAGATTGGGCTAAGGAGGCATTTATATGAAAAAAATATTTGGATTAGTGATGTTAGCAGTGGCAGCGGTAGTCTTGGTAGCCTGTTCACAAAAGGATAGTTTGGATGGAGATTATTATTGGATATATCCTGAAGCTGGGGGTAGGAATGAAAAGGTTGTAACAATTAAAGGTGATAGTGGAAAAATTGAGATTGATGGTAGTGAGTACTCTATTACGTCCATTGATCGAGAGAAAAAACAAATGACTGTTTCTATGAGTGGTAAAGAGTTTGTTTTTCCCTATACTTTGAGTGAATCAGGAGAATTAAAGATTAGCATTAAAGCTTATGGTCCTGAACATAAAGAGACTTATTATAAAAAAGGGAGTAAATCATATAATAAGGTGGTGAAAAAACAAAAAGCAGCAAATCAGAAAGAAAAATAAACGGCTAGATAATTTCTAGTCGTTTCAGACCGAAGACAAACTTCTTTTTGGGAGTTTGTCTTTTTTTAAAAATTCTCTAGAAAAATATGGCCTGAGGTGACAATAACTAAGGTATTTACTTGAATTTGGTCAAAATAAAAAGGCCTT
>NZ_JBZFUM010000009.1:0-82627 GCF_058314535.1 Streptococcus sp. ELY_125
ACGAGTTCGTTTGTGGTAAGATGGGTGTAGGTCATTTATGGTAGTTCCTCTCAGACAAATGTGGTGTTTATCTGAGCCTAACATAAATGGCTTTTTTCTGTCTAGCTTAATTTTACAAATTGGGAAATGTAGTATCGTATTTAATGGATTTTTGACTTGTTTGGAAAGAGAAGTCTAAGGATCATAGGATAGTATCAGTTTTTAAAAGAAAGAGCCTATCTTTGCTGCTGGATCTCCATTATAATAGGTGTGGTGGAGCAGAATTGAACTTAGCCTAAATCTTTGAAAAAGTTAACAGACTTCGCAATCCAAGGTTTTCGTCCAAGTTCATATTTTCTCAGTCGAATTTTTAAAGCCTTTGGTATCTTAAATCTTAATGGAGGAGCATGTTTATGAAGCAAAAGGTCATTTTTTTAGATGTGGATGGAACCTTAGTAGACTATGAGAATCGCATTCCTAAGTCTGCCATAGTGGCTATTCGCCAAGCAAGAGCTCAGGGACACTTGGTTTATATGTGTACGGGACGTAGCAGAGCTGAGGTGCAGCCTGAACTGTGGGATATCGGCTTAGACGGTATGATTGGTGGTAATGGTTCCTACCTAGAACATCAGGGACATGTTTTAATGCACCAACTAATTTCTGAACAAGACACGCATGCTATTGTCGATTGGCTACACGAGCGTGGTTTAGAGTTTTACCTTGAAAGTAATAACGGTTTATTTGCTAGTGAAAATTTTAAAGAGGTAGCAAGACCGGTGATAAGAGCCTATGCTAAACGCAAGGGGGCAAGGGAGCAAGATGTTGCTAACTTGGAGGCTGAAGATGCCCTCCACGGCCTAATTTATGGTGATCGACTTTATCGCAATGATGTTAATAAAATTAGTTTTATTTTGTCTTCCTATCAAGATCATTTAGATTCCAAGGCAGCCTTTCCGAAATTAAAAGCAGGTACCTGGGGAGGCAGGGGCGAGACAGCCCTTTTTGGCGATTTAGGAGTAGCTAATATTGATAAGGCCCATACGATCGATGTCCTTTTGAATCACCTGCAGCTGACTAAGGAAGATACCATTGCTTTTGGAGATGCCAAGGTAGATATTCCTATGTTAAACTATTGTGAAATTGGGGTTGCTATGGCCAATGGTGGACCTGAGATTTTAGCGATGGCTGATATGGTGACTGAGGATGTTGAAGAAGATGGTCTTTATAAGGGATTTGAGCGTCTGGGCCTCTTGTCTTAGCAGAATTTTGGTAGCTCCCGCTTGGTTTGCAGAAAATACTTGACAAGATTGTGCAATAATGTACAATATTCTTGTAATCGATTTCAAAAAAATTAATCGCACATAGGAGGAAGCGAGATGAAAGCAGTTGTTGTTAACCAAGCATCAAATGGTGTTGAGGTTGTAGATCATGCTTTACCAACAATTGGACATGGTGAAGCACTGGTAAAAGTTGAGTATTGTGGAGTTTGCCATACAGACTTGCATGTCGCTCACGGAGATTTTGGACAAGTGCCCGGACGTATTCTGGGTCATGAAGGTATCGGTATCGTCCAAGAGATTGGAGAAGGTGTCGAATCGTTAAAGGTTGGCGATCGTGTCTCTATCGCTTGGTTTTTCGAAGGATGCGGTCACTGTGAGTATTGTACAACAGGACGCGAGACGCTCTGTCGCTCTGTTAAAAATGCTGGATACAGCGTTGATGGAGGCATGAGTGAATATGCAGTTGTTACAGCTGATTACGCTGTCAAAGTTCCAGAAGGTTTAGATCCTGCTCAAGCTTCATCGATTACCTGCGCAGGTGTGACTACTTACAAAGCTATTAAAGAAGCGGGCGCAGCCCCTGGCCAATGGATTTGTATCTTTGGTGCTGGTGGCCTTGGTAATCTAGCTGTTCAATATGCTAAAAAGGTTTTCAATGCACAGGTTGTTGCTGTGGATATTAACCAAGATAAGCTCGATCTCGCTAAAGAATCTGGAGCAGACATTATTGTCAATGGTAAAGAAGTTGGCGATGTTGCTGCTTATATTCAAGAAAAAACTGGCGGCTGTCATGGTGTTGTTGTAACAGCTGTTTCAAAGGTTGCCTTTAATCAAGCTATCGACAGCGTTCGTGCGGGCGGTACAGTAGTTGCTGTAGGTCTCCCATCAGAATATATGGAACTTTCTATTGTTAAGACAGTTCTTGATGGGATCCGTGTTGTTGGTTCACTCGTGGGAACACGCAAAGATTTGGAAGAGGCTTTTGATTTTGGTGCACGCGGTCTAGTGGTACCAGTCGTTGAAACAGTTGAGGTAGATACAGCACCTGACGTTTTCGATGAAATGGAAGCTGGTAAAATTCAAGGCCGCAAAGTTCTCGATTTCACCAAATTGGCTTAAGCGTCTGAACCTGAGGGTAAAGGAGTACTTGTATATCAAGCATACGGTGTCATTCGACTCTACTTCTCTGCCGGGAATTTTCGCCAAGCAAATTGGCTCTTTATATCTTAAATAATTTATCGAGCTGCCTACTGTTTTATGACTAGATAAAGCCCTGAGGCAGCACCTGCCCATTTTTATATAGATGAAAAACGCTCTATTGTCCCCTTTCAAAGTAGACTAGCAATCCACTTTGGAGAGTGGTTCGCACTGGAGTGTTTTTTATGATCTTAAACAAGCGCGATTTATCAGAAATAGTTGGGACAACAAGCTGAAAAAAACTAGGATAAACAAGATAGCGGTACTGTCCATCTGTTTATCCTAGTTTTGTTAAGTAAATCAGTAATGATTTCTCCGTTTATAATAAAGGAAAGAGTACCTGTACCCTAAGTCTTTACCATGAAATTGTGGATAACAGCTCCTCGGCCGTTGTTGTCGGCAGGATACGAACGCGATTAAGAGTATAAAAACCGTTATCGGCACTGGCTAACCCTTCATTGGTTGTTACCGCCATTTTATATCCATCTTGTTCAGCTAATGACTGAGTAGTGTCATTGTAACGTCCAGAAGGATAGGCGAGTGCGACCGTTTCTTGATCTAGAGTTTGGTCCAGCCATCTTTTGGATTCACTGAGTTCTGTGTCTTGAGTATCCTCGGCCGTTGCTGATAAATCGGGATGGTTCACAGTGTGACTTTGAAAGGACATGCCGTCTGATTTCATTTCCTTAATCTGGTCAGTAGTTAAAAAACCTTCCTTATCAATATAACTGGTAATGATATTATCGGTGCCGTGGGCCCCATACTGTTTCATAATATTGTAGGCATTTACAAAATCCGCATCTCCATCGTCAAAAGTTAGCCAGACAATTTTTTTGTTGCCATTAGGTAAAACGTTTTCTGATAGCGCTTTGTAGGCTTCTTCAGGAGTCAAAAAGTAATAACCAGCCTCCGATAGTGCTTTAATATGACTTTCGAAGGTTGAAGGATCAACAATGAGATTGGCACTGCCTGCTTCAGAAGAGTCCATAACATGGATGGCATGGTACATCAAAATAGGAACTTTGATAGCTTCATCTTGCTTTTCCCAATTGACCTTGGTCCTGTTAGACTTTCTTGCTTCACTAATCTGTTTAGGAGTCTTAGCTGTTTGCTGACTCTGTGTTTTTTCCGTTTTTAACAACTGACTGGGTTTGGAGCTGTGATTCTTTACCATAAAGGCCACAGCCCCAAGAATAAAAACAAGGCAGATAATAGCTAGCAAGTTGCGGCTAGTGTGATTATGACGATTTTTAGCAGTCATTTTTTGCTTATCTCCTCTTATAGCGACGTTGATGTTCGACAATACTATCAAGAACAAAGGTATGGGTATCATAATCTATAAATGAAGCATTGCCATCCTGATCAAGCTCAGCCTCCTCAAAGAACATCATTTCGTACTCAGGGACGCTGATAAGTTTACGTTGATCAAGCTCTTTTTGCTGGCTGTCCCCCAGCATGTTTTTAAAACCATCAACAAGATTTCCGCTAAAAATCTCTGAAACCGCACCGGAACCGTAGCTGAAGAAGCCGATGCGATCACCAGCTTGTAAAGACTGAGCATTTTCCAATAGTGATAGGAAGCTAAGATAGAGCGAGCCAGTATAGATATTTCCCACCTGTCTGCTATAATGAATGGAACTGTCAAAATGCTCTTGCAATTGCGCCCGTACCCTATCATCAAGGGTTTTGTCCATCAATTTATTAAGTCCCTTGTTAGCCAGTTTAGGATATGGAATGTGAAAGCAAAAGGCTGCAAAGTCCTCTAGACTGAGATTCTGCCGTTTTTGGTATTCGGTCCAGACTGTCTTTAAACTGTCTAGGTATTGTTTAGTCGAAAACATGCCTTGAACAAAGGGGGTTACAGAATAATTGGGACGCCAAAAGTCCATAACATCGCGAGTTTGAGCAATATTATCGTCATTGAAAGCGATAATTCTAGGTTGTGCCGTTACCAGCATAGCAAGGGCACCGGCGCCTTGGGTCGGTTCTCCTGATGTTTTGATGCCATACTTGGCAATATCACTAGCAATAACGAGCACCTTAGACTGTGGATTAGCTGAGACATGCAGCTTAGCATAGTTAAGCCCTGCTGTCGCACTATAACAAGCTTCCTTCATCTCAATGCTTCGGGCAAAGGGCTGAATACCTAATAAGCCGTGTACAAAGACTGCAGCAGCCTTACTCTGATCAATACTGGATTCACTGGCGACAATGACCATATCAATGGTTGCCTTGTCTTCATCCGTCAGGATTTTTTCAGCAGCAGCGGCGCCTAGAGTGACAATATCCTCTGTAATAGGAGCAATACTTAAACAATCCAGCATTAATCCAATCGAATATTTATTAGGATCGGTGTTGCGAGCTGAGGCTAAATCAGCCATAGAAAGCTGATATCTGGCTGTCGCAAAACCAATCTTATCAATTCCAATGGTCATACATCTACCTTCTATTTGCAAGTTTAATATGATTCTATTGTAACATAAATGACATGAAAGCTCTGAAGGAAAAACTTAAAGCCTCTTCAAATCACTCCTAAACATAGGTTTTTAACTAGCTAGGTAGCAGCTATTGGCTTTTTTGCTTAAAATTCGCTAGAATATGAAGTAATAATTATTTTAAGGATATACCATGACAAAAGCAGATGATATTTTTAAGGACAATATTCAAAAAATTATGACACAAGGGGTGCTTTCGGAGCAAGCCCGTCCCAAATACAAGGATGGACGAACCGCTAATTCAAAATATATTACGGGCTCCTTTGCTGAATATGATTTAGCTAGGGGAGAATTTCCAATTACAACCTTGAGGCCAATTCCAATAAAATCAGCTATCAAAGAAATTTTTTGGATTTACCAAGAGCAGAGCAATGACCTTACCATATTAAACGATAAGTATCACGTTAAATACTGGAATGATTGGGAAATCGGAGATACGGGTACTATCGGTGAGCGCTACGGTGCTATTGTCAAAAAGCACGATATTATAACTAAAATTCTCAAGCAGCTCGAAGAAAACCCTTGGAACCGCCGCAATGTCATCAGTCTTTGGGATTATGAAGCTTTCGAGGAATCAGAAGGCCTTCTTCCTTGTGCTTTTCAAACCATGTTTGATGTTCGGCGGGTAGATGGTGAAATCTACTTGGATGCCACCCTGACTCAGCGTTCCAATGATATGTTGGTTGCTCATCATATTAATGCTATGCAGTATGTGGCCCTGCAGATGATGATTGCGAAACATTTTGGCTGGAAAATAGGTAAGTTTTTCTATTTTGTCAACAACCTCCATATCTATGATAATCAGTTTGAACAGGCAAAAGAACTGCTGCGTCGTCAGCCAACTGCCTGTCAGCCCTGCCTAGTTTTGAATGTTCCAGATGGAACGAATTTTTTCGACATCAAGCCAGAGGATTTCGAGCTGATCGATTATGAGCCGGTAAAACCCCAACTGAAATTTGATTTAGCCATTTAATCATCTGCTTGTTAAAGACTGATAAAAAAGGGTATAGCAGAAATTTGTTTGAATTTTTTCAAATGCATTTTCCCTCGAATTCTGATAGAATAAACGTAATATGAGCGAGCATTTAAAAAAGAAAATTATTGCGATCTGGGCTGAGGATCAAAATCATCTCATCGGTGCTAATCAGACGATGCCCTGGCATTTACCTGCTGAGTTAGCGCATTTTAAGCGAACGACCATGGAAGCAGCAGTTCTCATGGGGCGCAAAACTTTTGATGGCATGGGAAGAAGGGCTTTGCCTGGACGTGAACTGTTGATTTTAACCCATGATAAGGGGTATCAAGTTGATGGGGTTCAAACTGTATCTAGTATAGAGGAAGTACTTTCATGGTTTGAACAGCAGGAAAAAGACCTCTATATTGCAGGTGGAGCTGGGGTTTATAAGGCCTTTGAGAGATATTTCGACGTTTTAATAAAAACCAGTATCCAAGCTAAGTTTAAAGGGGATACTTATTTTCCTGATATCCAGCAAGACAATTACCAGCTGATTTCGGAGGAAGTTTATCAAAAGGATGATAAGAATCCTTTTGATTTTACTGTCTCGGTATTAAGAAAATTAAAATAGAATAAGGAATTAATAATTCATGCAAAGAAGTATCTTTGGAGTATTTACAGCGCTACTAGCCATTATTTGTGTGCTTTGTGCGCTTCCGGCATTTCGTAAAAATCGTTATGGCCTAGGAGCACTGTTTCTCCTGAACGCTTTGACAAATCTTATCAATACCATCCATGCCTTTTATGGCACACTTTTTTAAAGTAGGAAGATTGGACTATTATGGCAGACAACACAACAACGAATGATACAATGGTTTATTGCTCATTTTGTGGCAAAAATCAAACAGAAGTGAGGAAGATCATCGCTGGCAACGGTGTCTTTATTTGCAATGAATGCGTAGCGCTTTCGCAGGAAATCATCAAGGAAGAATTGGCTGAAGAAGTTCTGGCTGATTTAGCGGAAGTACCAAAACCAAAAGAGCTCCTGCAAATTTTAGACGACTATGTTATTGGCCAAGATCGGGCCAAACGAGCTCTGGCTGTAGCTGTTTATAATCATTACAAGCGTATTAGTTTTTCAGAAAGCAGTCAGGACAATGATGTCGATTTGCAAAAATCAAATATTCTCATGATTGGACCTACAGGATCTGGGAAGACCTTTTTAGCTCAAACTTTAGCAAGAAGCCTCAATGTTCCTTTTGCTATTGCCGATGCAACAGCACTTACTGAAGCTGGTTATGTCGGTGAGGACGTTGAGAATATCCTTCTTAAGTTGATTCAAGCTGCGGATTTTAATATTGAACGAGCTGAGCGCGGCATTATTTACGTGGATGAAATTGATAAGATTGCCAAAAAGGGAGAAAATGTTTCGATTACCCGCGATGTATCTGGAGAAGGGGTTCAACAGGCTCTCCTCAAAATCATTGAAGGAACTGTTGCAAGTGTTCCACCTCAGGGAGGACGCAAGCACCCTAATCAAGAGATGATCCAAATTGATACTAAAAATATTCTCTTCATTGTGGGCGGAGCTTTCGATGGTATTGAAGAAATTGTTAAACAGCGTCTCGGTGAGAAAGTCATTGGTTTTGGTCAAAATAATATAAACTTAGATGACGATGCTTCTTACATGCAGCAGATTATCTCAGAGGATATTCAAAAATTTGGTTTGATCCCTGAGTTTATTGGTCGCTTACCTGTTTTAGCAGCCTTGGAACAGCTAACTGTGGAAGACCTTGTTCGTATTCTGACTGAGCCTAAAAATGCTCTGGTTAAACAATATAAAACCTTGCTTTCTTATGATGGTGTTGACTTAGAGTTTGACAAGGAAGCTTTGGAAGCTATTGCCGCCAAGGCCATTGATCGTAAGACCGGTGCCCGTGGACTGCGCTCTATTATTGAAGAGACAATGATGGATATCATGTTTGAGATTCCGAGTCAGGAAGAGGTAGCTAGCGTGCGTGTCACAAAAGCTGCTGTCGACGGCACTGATAAACCGATTTTAAAAACAGCCTAGAAAAAGAAGATAGACGATGACGGACGAGCAATTTTTAAATACCCATAACGCTTCAATTTTACTCAGCGCTGCTAATAAATCTCATTATCCTAAGGATGACCTGCCGGAAGTTGCCTTGGCAGGCCGTTCTAATGTCGGGAAGTCCAGTTTCATCAATACACTGTTGGGGCGTAAAAATCTGGCGCGTACCTCCAGTAAGCCTGGAAAGACACAGTTGCTCAATTTTTATAATATTGATGATAAGCTGCGTTTCGTAGATGTTCCGGGATACGGTTATGCCAAAGTATCTAAGTCTGAGCGAGCTAAATGGGGCAAAATGATTGAAGAGTATCTAGTGACACGCGATAATTTGCGTGTAGTTGTTAGTTTAGTAGATATGCGTCACGCACCGACAGCGGATGATATTCAGATGTATGAATTTCTTAAATACTATGAAATTCCTGTTATTATGGTGGCAACTAAAGCTGATAAAATTCCTCGGGGTAAATGGAATAAGCAGGAATCTCTTATTAAGAAAGCTTTCAATTTTGAGCAGGATGACTATTTTATTGTCTTTTCTTCCCAGACTCGTCAAGGGTATGATCAGGCTTGGGATACTATTTTAGAGTGTCTGTAAAGAGAAGGGCAAAAACTTGTCCAGTATTCTTGTTTTGGTATAAGTCTTTGGCCCAGTGGTTGGCTAGCTTTCTTTTTGTCACAAAGCCAAGGCAGAAAATCTAAACAAATGTGATGAACAGCGTTCATCTTATTTCCCGATTAAAAGGTCTGGGGAGAGACAGAGACCGTTTCAGGTCACCGCCTAGAAATTAGGGAGTGGTGAGAACCAAAATTTTCAATTTTTGGGTTCTTTCCCCACTCCCTTTTTCATACTTTTTGCGCTTTTTCCTTTTTATAGTAAGGATAATACAAGCATATGATACGTAATATTAATTATGTAAAATAATAGCAGCTATAATATTTCTGCGCCCTCAATTTCTGAAAGTTTAATATGACGATAAAAGCTTTTTTTGTGTTTATGGTCGCTTTTTTTACTTTTTTAAGCTAAAATATTATGAGGAATATAACGAGAGAAAATAGAAAATGACGCAAAAAATTGGACTTGGACGTGCCCACAGCAAAATTATCCTAATTGGTGAGCACTCAGTGGTTTATGGGTATTCAGCCATAGCCCTGCCTTTGAAAAATATTGAAGTCGTTTGCCGTGTGCAGGAAGCCCAGAAGCCCATGGAGATTGATATTGCTGATCCTTTGTCAACTGCGGTTTTTGCTGCTTTGGAATACCTAGAGAAGGCAGATGAAAAGCTATCAATTGTGATTGAATCTAATGTTCCTGAAAAACGAGGGATGGGGTCATCAGCGGCAGTAGCTATCGCAGCTATTCGAGCAGTGTTTGATTATTTCGACAGGTCCTTATCAGGTCCCGTTCTGGAAATGCTAGCCAATCAGGCAGAAATTATTGCTCATGAAAATCCTAGTGGCTTGGATGCAAAGACATGCTTGAGCGACACTGCTATCAAATTTATCCGAAATTTAGGATTTTCAGAGATGCCTATTGATTTGGAGGCTTACCTAGTGATTGCTGATACAGGTATCCATGGGCATACACGCGAGGCGGTTCAAAAGGTACGTAATTTGGAAGAAAAAGCCCTACCCTATTTACACCGTCTGGGTGACTTGGCAAATCTTATTGAAGTAGGAATATTGGCCAAGGATTTGTCTGTGATTGGGCAGGCCATGAGTCAAGCCCATCAGGAATTGGATCTCTTAGGTGTTTCGAGTCCAGAAGCCAATCACTTAGTCCAAGTTGCCCAAGCTAAAGGGGCAATTGGTGCAAAAATGAGTGGGGGAGGCTTAGGTGGCTGTATTATTGTACTTTGCCGAAATGAAAAAGAAGCACAGGATATGTCTCACATGCTAAAAAAAGAAGGAGCGGCCAATACGTGGATAGAAAGTCTGTAAATGTAAAATCCTATGCCAATATTGCTATTGTCAAATACTGGGGGAAGGCTAACACACGAAAGATGATTCCAGCTACTAGCAGCATTTCGCTAACTTTGGAAAATATGTATACAGAGACTAGTCTGTCTTTCTTACCAGAAACTGCTGAAGCAGACCAATTTTACATTGATGGAGTTTTGCAAAGTCAAGCTGAGCATGACAAGATGACGAAAATCGTTGATTTTTTCCGCAAGGATCGAAAAGATCGTGTCTGTATTGATACCGTTAATAATATGCCAACTGCAGCAGGACTTTCCTCCAGTTCCAGCGGTTTATCAGCCTTGGTAAAGGCTTGCAACCAACTGTTTGATTTTGGTCTTAATCAGACCCAGCTGGCTCAATATGCCAAGTTTGCCTCAGGATCATCTGCCCGTTCATTCTTTGGACCACTTTCAGCTTGGGATAAGGATACAGGTGAGATTTATCAGGTGAAAACCGATTTAGAATTGGCAATGATTATGCTAGTTTTAAATGATCAGCCCAAAACCATTTCTAGTCGTGAAGGAATGAAACGCTGTACAGAAACGTCTAGCAATTTTGAACAATGGGTCCGGCAGTCTGAAATTGATTATCAGGATATGTTGGCCTACCTAGCTAGAAATGATTTTCATAAGGTCGGCCAGTTAGCAGAATCCAATGCCTTGCTGATGCATGCAACAACGAGTGCAGCTCAGCCTCCATTTTCATACTTAACGCAGGAATCTTACAAAGCTATGGAGTTTGTTAAATCATTACGCCAGCAGGGGTATAGTTGCTATTTTACTATGGATGCAGGGCCAAACGTTAAAGTTCTCTGCCGTCAGGAGGACCTAGATCAACTCGTCCCGATTTTTCAGGAACACTATCGTACGATAGTATCAAAAACAAAGGATCCTGCTCATGACTAAATATAGCGTACAGACTGGCGGTAAGCTCTATATCGCAGGTGAATATGCTATTTTGACGCCAGGACAAGTGGCTCTTATCAAGCATATCCCAATTTATATGAGTGCAGAGATTGAGTCAGCATCTTGCTACCAGCTGAGCTCAGATATGTTCGGCTACACTGCCGATATGACGTCAGACAGTAGCTATGCCTTGATCCAGGAAACGATAACTGTTGCTAATTCCTTCCTAGTCAGTCAGGGGCTGAGGTCTCACCCCTTTGCTCTTACTATCAGTGGCAAAATGGAGAAGGAGGGTAAAAAAATTGGGATAGGCTCTAGTGGTAGTGTAACGCTGCTGGTTTTGAAGGCAATGGCAGCTTTATACCATCAAGATTGGTCGGAGGAACTCCTTTTTAAATTGGCAGCCTATACCTTGCTCAAGCGAGGAGATAATGGTTCTATGGGTGACTTGGCCTGCATTGCCTACGAGAATTTAATTCTTTTTACCTCTTTTGACCGCTCCCAAATACGCAGCTGGATTGAGACTGCTGATTTAGGAGATGTTTTAAAGAGAGACTGGGGCTATCGTATTGAACCAATTAAAACTGCTATCAATTGTGATTTTTTGGTGGGATGGACCAAGAAGCCTGCCATTTCTGCGAACATGATTAATCAAGTAAAGGCAGCCATTACCCCTCGTTTTTTAGAGCAGACGCAGGCAGCTGTTATGGCTGCAGCAGAGGGTCTAAAAGTTGGGAACAAGGCAGCCATTAAGGAGCAGTTACAAAGGGTTAGCCAATTGTTGAAAGATCTCCACCCAGCCATTTATACTCAGGATCTATTGAATTTAGAGGCAGCTGCAGAAAATTTAGATGCTGTTGCTAAATCCTCAGGTGCAGGTGGTGGCGACTGTGGTATCGCTCTGTCTTTTGACGAGGTTCATAGTTGCATTCTGAAAAAACAGTGGCGGGAAAAAGGTATTGAAATACTACATAAAGAGAAATGGTGAGTTGGTGACCTAGCTTCTTGAATCCTTGGCGATCTACTTTTTATAGTTTGTTGCCAATAGAACCGCCGATAATTTGTCTGGTAGAAAATTGCTGTAGCTGGCACAATTCCAGCTGATCCAACGCTTTAAAATTATAGATAGAGCGTTTGTGCCAGTTCGCACAGTGAATTTACTAAATGCAGCCGATTTATCGGATTGTTTGGCTGGTGAGATAGGTACAGAAAGGCAGACTATTTTTTGAATTGAGGAAATATATGAGCAACCGTAAAGATGACCACATTAAGTATGCCCTTAACTACAAAGCACCTTATAATAGCTTTGATGATATGGAGCTGATTCATTCATCTCTCCCTCAATATGACTTGTCGGACATTGATCTCAGCACACACTTCGCTGGACGTGATTGGGAGTTTCCCTTTTATATCAATGCCATGACTGGAGGGTCAAGCAGGGCCAGGAGCATTAATCAAAAATTAGCCCAAGTTGCCGAAAGCTGTGATTTGCTGTTTGTTACGGGCTCTTATAGCGCAGCCCTGAAAAATTCTAACGATGATTCTTATGATGTTAGAAAGATTGCACCTGAAGTGCTTTTGGGAACAAATATTGGCTTGGATAAACCAGCTGAGTTAGGATTGCAGACTGTAGCAGCAATGCGGCCCTTACTGTTACAGGTTCATCTCAACCTCATGCAGGAACTTCTTATGCCTGAAGGGGAGCGAACCTTTAAGACTTGGCGGTCACATTTAACTGATTATGTCAGCCAAATTTCTGTGCCTCTTATCCTAAAAGAAGTCGGTTTTGGTATGGATATAAAAACAGTAGAATATGGGTTGGAGTCAGGTATCCAAACATTTGATATTTCTGGACGTGGAGGAACGAGTTTTGCCTATATCGAAAATGAGCGCGGGGGGAATCGTTCTTACCTTAATAACTGGGGGCAGTCAACCGTTCAAACCCTGCTTAATCTGCAGGCTCTAACGAGCCAAGCTGAAATTTTAGCCAGCGGTGGAGTTAGAAATCCACTTGATATGGTCAAGGCATTTGTTCTCGGTGCAAAAGCAGTAGGGCTTTCGCGTACGATATTGGAGTTGGTTGAGTGCTATCCTGTTGGGAAAGTTGTTGAGATAATCAACGGTTGGAAAGAGGATCTTCGTCTGATTATGTGTGCTCTCAACTGTCAAAATTTACGTGAACTAAGGCAGGTTGACTACTTACTTTATGGAAAACTAAGTGAGGCCAATCGCTAATTTTCGGTCAAAATAATTGACCTTTCTTAACTAAGAGCATAAACTAAAGAAGAAAGAGAGGGAATATTATGATTGAAATGACTTATACAGATGCTTATCAAATTGAACGCCATCAAAAATTTGAGAACCCTAATGACTTTATCAGAGCTCTTATGGGCTGTTCAACTGTTCCGGAGTATTACCCTGTAACCAGCCTGACCTATCATGGAAAAGACCTTGGCTTTCATGGAACTTTTGGGGAGCTATTTAAGACATTTGTAAATTTTGATTGGGCTCCTTTTGAAGCGTAAATAAAGTAGTGAAATGCAAATGCCAGTGCTCGAGAGCAACTGTTGTTGCTTTTTAGCTACTGGATTGTTTAAGGGGTCGCCTAAAGATAAGGAAGCGCCCCATGATAAGGACCGCCAATCAACCACTGCGTCGATCTGGTAAATCTAGATAATGCTAAAGAGTCTGAAATTTTGTTTCAGACTCTTATTTTTTTATGGTTTCATACCCTAGTTTTTAGCTTTTCTCTTTGAGAAAAATAAAGAAAACCACCAGCTAAGCTGATGACTCTAACAAGGCTTTAAACTTCCATTTATTCGCGAACGCGAAAGCACTTTATAGCATGCAGTACGCAATGGCAATATATTGTAAAGTTGATGCTAAGAGAATAAAGAGGTGCCAGATCATATGGTCGTAAGGCTGTTTTCTGGAGTAGAAAAAGGCTCCGACAGTGTATGATAACCCTCCTGCCAGCATCAATACCCAAAAGGTGGGATCTGTCTTGGCAATAACGGCAGGAATAATAAAGATAATCAGCCATCCCATCAAAAGATAAAGAAGCAGGCTAAATTTTTCATTGATTCGTTTGGCAAAAATTTTGTAAAGAATCCCGTAGATAGTTGTCCCCCACTGTAGAACGATGATGAGATAACCAAGCCAGCCACCAACCAAGGATAGAGCTACTGGTGTGTAAGAACCAGCAATAGCGATATAGATCATGCTGTGATCAATAATGCGCAGAACATACTTTTGAGGAGAGTCATACTGCATGGCGTGATAAATTGTAGAGGAGAGGAACATTAAAAATAAACTGATAACAAAAATAGACATACCGACAGCTGCTTTGATTCCGTAGACTTGGTGGCTGTAAGACGCTGTAATGGGAAGCAAGACAAGCATCGCTACCGAACCGACAGCATGGGTAACACTATTTGCAACCTCTTCACCAAAAGAAAGGCGCTTGCTAAGTTTTAGAGTTTGTGCTGCATTCATTTTTGACCTCCTTGAAGGTTGAGGGCGAGTTTGTGCGTATGATGATAAAGTTTTAATGTTTGGCAGGCTGATACGATAATCTCGGGGATATCTCGATCCTGTTCGCCATTCATGCAGGACACAAAGGCATCATAATACCTTTGTGACTGGTTATCAGCCGTCAAAGCTTCTAAAACTTGGCCTAATTCCTGAATGGAAAATACCGGTTTGAAAGTAGTGATAGCGATCAAGCGGGCAAGTTGTTTGCGACTGTATTTCTTTTTGACTGGTTTTTCAACCAGACCATGCTTAACATAATTATTAATCATCGAAGAGGTCAAGCCTTTATCATTAGGAACGGTAGCAGGTGCTGCTAGCTGGTTGACATAAAGCAAAACTTGGTCTAAATATAAATCAATATTGGGAAGTTCTTCCCATTTGGGATAAGCGGTTGTCATAAGATTACTATCCTCCTTTCATCTAGTTTCAATAACTAGATTATACATTTATAAAAAACGGAAGTCAAGAAAAAACGGTTAAGATAAAACTAACCTGCACCCCAAAAGTTAGACAGAAAATCTAACAATTGGGGTCAGTACAAACCAGCACTGTTTTATCCTTGGCTAAACTTTAGAGCATTTTCCTTTTTTCACTTTGTAAGGTGCTTAAATTACGCGCCCCACCTTGCTAAGCCTGGTATTTTATGGTATATTTTGAACATTAAACGCCTCTGGCGCAAAAAGGAATTAAACATGAAAAAACGCTATATTACAGGATTCGACGGCTTAAGAACAATTGGTCTTCTAGCTGTTATTCTCTATCATATCTATCCGTCAATATTTAGGGGTGGCTACCTCGGGGTTGCCCTCTTCTTTGTGCTATCTGGCTATTTAATCACAGACCTCCTATTGAAAGAGTATGAGGCGACTGGTGGAATTGATATTAAATCCTTCCTGCTCAGACGCTTCAAGCGGCTCTATCCCAATATGGTAGCAGTAATACTCCTAAGTACCGTTTATATGTATTTTTTCCAAAGGAATCTCCTGAATGGTATACGCATGGTCTTTGTCTCCAGTATTTTTTCGGTCAATAATTGGTGGCAGATTGCTAAAGGAGGGTCCTATTTTGCCAAGCTGATAGCAGAGGCGCCCTTTCAGCATTACTACAGCCTATCAATCGAAGGGCAGTTTTATCTGTTCTGGCCATTGATTATTATCCTGCTGATGAAGGTCTTTAAAAATAGGCGTACCCTGATTTTTAACGTATTGGATGTTATCCTACTTTTATCCTTCTTGGAAATGTCTTTTCTCTATCGCATGCATGTCGATCCGACAAGGATATACTACGGAACAGATACTAGGCTTTTCAGCATTTTAATGGGAGCTGCACTGGCTTTTGTCTATCCTAGTGATAAGGCGGCAAATATTCGTCTATCTCAACTGGATCGGCGGGTGTTCAACGGTATTGCTCTGACCAGCATGCTTGTCCTGGGCATTTGTTTTTTCTTTTTGCCTGACCAAGAGTGGTTCACCTACAGAGGGGGAATGTGGCTCTTTAGCTTCTTGTCATGTATCCTCATCGCTACCATAGTCCATCCCCAATTGCGTGTTAATAGATGGCTGTCCAACCCTATAACGGCTTATTTAGGGACTCGTTCTTACGGCATGTACCTCTGGCAGATTCCTATTCTAACTTTCGCAGAGTTAAAGCTGCCTAATCCCAAATCCCCCTTATCGGTTCTGATTGCTTTAGCTCTCGTAGTTGTTTTAACAGAGATAACCTATCGATTGGTAGAAGTCCCTTTGCGGCGGATTACTTGGCGGCAAATTCGTGAATTTTATGCTCGAAAAGGTCATCCCTTCCCGTTCAAGTGGCCTTTAACGCTGATGACAGGGCTAGCTGTAATTGCTGCACTTACCCTTGTTTTTACTGCACCCGACAAAACAGCTGCCCAGAACAAGATAACCGATCAGCTAAAACAAAACGAAGCGAAAATGACTCACCAGCAGCAAAATCCGCAACCAGCTGGAACGCCGGCTGACCCTGCTATCCTCAATAAGTATGGTATAAGCCAAGAGGAATACGATGCTGTTAATCAGAAGAAAGTCGGTATTTTGGGTGATTCTATGATTGCCATGACTTACGATGATCTATTAGAAGTTTTCCCCAATGCTTTCTTTGACGGGGCGACTGGCCGTAAACCTGAGCATGCCTTAGAAACTGTACAGGAGGCGGTAGCTAACCATCCGGATCTCGATACCCTAGTCATCGGTATTGGTATAAATCGTGATGAAAATGGTGCGACACTTCAAACCAGCCAGATTGATCAGGTCATGGCAGCAGCAGGGGATCGTCAGGTTTATTGGATCAATATCAATCTTGAAAAGTCACAGTATTATTGGACCAACGATGTCAACCAAGCCCTTAATGAAGCTGATCAAAAATACGACAATCTGCATATCATTGATTGGTATGGCCTGTCCCATGATAAAGAAGGTCAACTTCTAACTGAAGATATGACCCATCCTAATGACCAAGGAGCTATTGCCTACACTAAAATAATCGCTGACACTCTGTCTAAGGAGTAGCTCTTACCTTGAAGGATGTTGCAAAAAAAAGAACTGGATCTTGTCAATCCAGTTCTTTTACTATGGCTTGGGCAGTTTCCAGATTCATGTGCTCAGCTTGCAATAGCTGATCAACAACTTGAGTAACCTGTTTGTCTGTCGCTCCTGCCTGCAGGGCCAAGGATTTTGCCTGAAGCTTCATGTGTCCCGCTTGAATACCGGTGCTGACAAGAGCCTTAAGGGCTGCGAAGTTTTGCGCCAGCCCGAGTGAGACGATCAAGCCTGCCAAGGTTTTAGCATCAGGATTTCCCAATAATTCAAAAGCGGTCTGAACACTAGGGTTTAAACCGATAGACCCCCCCTTAGTTGCGATTGGCATAGGTAAGGTCATCCGTCCAATAATTTGCTTAGCATCTAGATCAACTGTCCATTGAGAGAGACCACGGTAGCTGCCCGAAGCACTAGCATAGGCGTGACAGCCGGCCTCGATGGCTCGCCAGTCATTCCCAGTGGCTAAGACTAGGGCATCAATACCGTTGAAGATTCCCTTATTATGCGTTGCTGCTCGGTAGGAGTCGACTTGGGCTAAGCGAGAAGCCAAGTCTATCTTATATGCGAGTTCTCTGGCCTCTGCTTTTTTGCGGCTGAGGAAGCGCCAATCAAGCCGACACTCAGCTGTGACCAAACTTTCAGTCGCATAGTTGGACAAAATTGCCATTAAACAGCGCCCCTCAGAAAGCTTCTCTAGGGTAGGAGATAGGGCTTCCATCATGGTATTGACGATATTAGCTCCCATTGCTTCTTTGGTGTCGACACTTATATACACAATAAGAAAACTATCCTTGTGCTCTATCCAAAGTTCACGGGCACCGCCGCCGCGCTTAAGAATTGAAGGATGGGCTGTATTGGCCCGAGAAATCAAGGTTTTTGTGTGGGCTAAGATAGTTTGACCGGCGACCTCTTGATCTGGAACATCAGTCAAGGTGATTTGGCCAATCATCCGTCTTTGGTGGACCTTGGTGGTAAAACCTCCCGAGCGCCTAATCAACCTAGCTGCGTAACTGGCTGCAGCAACAACAGAAGGTTCCTCGGTCACCATAGGGAGATGGTAAGTCTTGCCATCAATCAGAAAATCAGGAGCCAAGCTCATAGGCAGCGCTAAACGTCCGATGACATTCTCTGCTATCTGATCGGCTCTAGCTAGTGGCAGTAGCTCTCCCTGAGTCAAGCTATCCAATGCGCAATGAGATAGCAGTTGGCTTTCTTTCAGATATTCCCAACGCTCAGCAGGACTTTTTTTTGAAAAACCTCTCCAAGAAACCATATTATCCCTTTCAAATATTCGTATTTTGCAAGTAGAATTATAGCATAAATGAATATTTTCTGTAACTTCCAAGAGGTTTCTGGTATAATGAGCTGGAATAGATTTCTTATAAATGAGGAGAACAAAATGACAATAAAAATTGGTTTGCTTGGTTTTGGAACGGTTGCCAGCGGGATTCCTTTTTTACTTCAAGAAAATGGCGATAAAATCTCAGCAGCGGCTCGCGCAGAATTTGAAATTGCTAAAGTATTGGTCAAGGATGACGAAGAAAAAAATCGTTTGCTGGCAGCAGGTCACCAGTATAATTTCGTGACGACTATAGATGATATTGTCAACGATTCTGATATTCAGATTGTTGTGGAATTGATGGGACGTATTGAACCTGCCAAGACCTTTATCACCAAGGCCTTAGAATCTGGTAAACATGTCGTTTCAGCTAACAAAGACCTGATTGCAACCCATGGCAAAGACTTGATTGCACTGGCACAAGACAAGGGTCTAGCTTTCTACTACGAAGCAGCAGTAGCGGGCGGTATTCCAATCTTACGTACTCTGGCCAATTCTTTGACCTCTGATAAGGTGACGCGCATTCTTGGAGTACTTAATGGTACGTCCAACTTCATGATGACTAAAATGGTCGATGAAGGCTGGACCTATGAGCAGGCTCTCAAGACAGCCCAAGAACTGGGCTATGCCGAAAGTGACCCTACCAACGATGTTGAAGGGATTGATGCAGCCTATAAAGCGGTTATTCTCAGTCAATTTGGATTTGGGATGACGATTGATTTTGATCAGGTTAGCCACCAAGGAATTTCCACCATTACACCTGACGATGTTGCAGTCGCGCAAGAGCTGGGTTATGTTATTAAGTTGGTCGGTGACGTTCGCGAGACGTCATCAGGGATTTCAGCGGAAGTATCTCCAACCTTCTTGCCCAAGGAACATCCGCTGGCCAGTGTCAATGGTGTCATGAACGCCGTCTTTGTTGAATCGATCGGTATTGGCGAGTCCATGTACTACGGACCAGGCGCAGGACAAAAGCCTACAGCAACTTCAGTTGTTGCTGATATCATCCGTATCGGCCGCCGTGTAACGGATGGCAATGTCGGGAAATCCTTTAATGAATTCAAACGTCCGACTCAGCTGGCTCATTCTGATGATGTCAAGAGTGGTTATTATTTCTCGTTGACTGTTCCGGATAAAAAGGGACAGATTCTGCGTCTGGCGCAAATCTTTAACGGCGAAGATATTTCCTTCTCTCAAGTCTTACAGCAACGAGGGGATGGTGAGAGGGCTCATATCGTGATTATCACCCACGCTCTTAGCCTAACCCAGTTAGAAAATGTTAAGGCTAAACTGCAGGCTGAGAATGATTTTACCTTGGTTAATAGCTTCAAGGTACTAGGAGACTAAACGGATATGAAAATTACGGTTCCAGCTACATCAGCTAATATCGGCCCAGGTTTTGATTCGGTCGGCGTTGCCCTCTCGAAGTATCTGACGATTGAAGTCCTAGGAGCAGCGAAACGTTGGGAAATCAGCCATGATTTAGGCGATAATGTTCCAACGGATGAAGAGAACCTGCTGGTAAAAACAGCCCTGAAAGTTGAGCCAAGCCTTGCGCCTCAGCGCATCAGGATGGTTTCTGATATTCCTTTAGCACGCGGCTTGGGGTCATCAAGTTCTGTTATTGTGGCGGGTATTGAGTTGGCAAATCAAATAGCTGATTTACAACTTTCCGCTCAGGACAAGCTTAAGATAGCCGTGGAGATTGAGGGCCACCCTGACAATGTAGCCCCTGCTATCTTCGGTAATTTAGTTGTCGCTAGCTATGTTGACGGGCGTACGGATCATATTGTGGCTGATTTTCCTGATTGTGATTTTATTGCCTTTATTCCCAACTATGAATTAAAAACGAGCGACAGTCGGGATGTTTTGCCAGAAACTCTCGCTTATAAGGAAGCTGTTGCGGCTTCATCAATTGCTAACATAGCTGTTGCGGCCTTGCTGAAGGGGCAGTTAGATACAGCTGGACATGCCATACAAAGCGATAAATTCCATGAACGCTACCGCCAACAATTGGTCAAGGAATTTTCTCCTATCAAGGCTGTTTCCCAAGAAAACGGAGCTTATGCCACCTATCTATCCGGTGCCGGTCCAACCATTATGACCATCGCTCCTAAAGAGAGCAGTCAAGCAATTGTTCAGCAAATTACTGCACTTGACCTAGATGGAGAGCTAGCTGTTTTGAGTGTGGATCAAAGAGGGGTTCATCTTAGCTAAAATTCAAAAAGGATTGCTGCTTAGGTGTCTCTCCTATCTTCTACAGACTTTCTTTGCTATCTGATGGAATTTTGCTCAGGTGTCTCTCCTATCTCCTACAGACTTTCTTTGCTATCTGATGGAATTTTGCTCAGGTGTGAATTCATGTATAACACCTTTTGTATTGGACTGTAGTGGACATTCCAGACGGTCATTATCATCTTTGTAGATGGTCAGATATTGCTCTCTAGGAATCAAAACCTTGAGTGAACAGCTCTTGGTTTTTTCGTAATAAGGTAATTTCTGAGCTAATAGGATCAATAAAAAATAAGAGGAACTTATGAATTACCAAGAAGCCCTAGATTGGATTCATGATAGATTAAAATTTGGGATTAAGCCTGGCTTGAAACGCATGGCTTGGATGCTCAATGAATTAGATAATCCGCAAAAGAAGCTGCGTGCTATTCATGTGGTTGGTACCAACGGCAAGGGCTCTGTTGTCAATTATCTCCAGCATATCTTTTCCGAAGCAGGCTATGAAGTGGGGAGCTTTACCTCACCATATATTATGGATTTTCGCGAACGTATTTCACTCAATGGTCAGATGATGTCCCAAGAAGATCTCATTAGCTGTGTCGATGTCGTCAAACCTGTTGTTGAGCGACTGGATTTGGAAACAGAACTCGACTCAGCTACTGAGTTTGAAGTTATTACCCTAATAATGTTCACCTATTTTGGTCGCTTGCACCCTGTTGATATCGCTGTGATAGAGGCTGGTATGGGAGGGCGTGACGACTCAACCAATCTCTTTAAGGCTCTGGCTGTTGTATGCCCATCTATTGGCCTTGATCATCAGGCTGTCTTGGGGCAGACTCATGCGGAAATCGCAGCCAATAAGGCTGCAGTACTAAAGGGTGGGGAGCCGCTTATTATAGCTTTAACTCAACAAGAAGCTCGACAAGCTTTCTTAAAACGTGCTAAAACAGTTAGTTCGCCAGTCTTTGAATTCGGTAAGGATTTTACCCTTGAAAGAGCGGAGGATGGTCTAACCTTTCGAGCAGCAGGGGAGACATTAACTGCCCTGACCCTTGCTATGCCGGGGCAGCATCAATTGATAAATGCTGCCTTGGCCGTTCAGACAGCCCTGCAAGTCAAGTCTAGCTATCCTAGGATTAATGAACGAGCTATTCGACAGGGACTGGCTAACGCTAAATGGCTGGGGCGAACGGAGCTTATGGCTGATAATCTTATGATTGATGGTGCTCACAATAGTGAAAGCATAGCAGCTCTGGTAGAGTTGCTGCAAAGCGACTACGCCGATAGAAAATTGCACTTCCTGTTTGCCGCTATTGATAGTAAACCAATTGCTGCTATGCTAAAGCAATTGGCAGATATCGGTCAGGTAACTGTCACAACCTTTCCTTATCCTAACAGCCTTCCTTTGAGTAAATATCCTAAACAGTACCCCCAGATTAAGGATTTTTCTGCATGGTTTCATACGATCTACCAAAGGGAATCAGGGGACTTCTATGTGGTTACAGGCTCTCTTTACTTTATTGCACAGGTACGCCAGTGGCTTTTGAAAAGTCAGTTTAATTAGGGTATAATAAAAGGCATATTAATGATTAGTAAGAGGAAATTATGATAGATCATAAAAAAGCAGAAGAGGCCATCTACCAACTGCTGGAAGCCTTGGGAGAGAACCCTGAGCGCGAAGGATTGCTAGAAACTCCTAAGCGTGTTGCAAAAATGTACGCTGAAATGTTTTCAGACTTGCATCAAGATCCCAAGGAACAATTTACCGCTGTCTTTTCCGAAGAGCATGACGAGGTTGTCTTAGTCAAGGATATTCCTTTTTATTCCATGTGCGAGCACCACTTGGTACCTTTTTATGGTGTTGCTCATGTCGCTTATCTTCCAAGTCAAGGAAAGGTCACCGGTCTTAGCAAGTTAGCTCGAGCTGTGGAGGTAGCCAGTAAGCGTCCTCAGCTGCAAGAGCGGCTGACTGAGCAAGTAGCGACCGCCTTGGAGGAGGCCCTCTCCCCTCGTGGCGTCTTTGTCATGGTAGAAGCAGAGCATATGTGCATGACCATGCGAGGAATCAAAAAACCGGGTAGTAAAACTGTTACGACTGTTGCTCGCGGCTTATTTAAAGATGATTTTAATGAGCGGCAAGAAATTCTTAACTTAATCAGAGGATGATAAGATGAAAATTGGACAGTTTGATATAGCAGGAAAGGCCTGTATCATGGGAGTGCTCAATGTCACCCCCGATTCTTTTTCTGACGGTGGCTCTTACCTGACAGTTGACGCAGCCCTTAAGCAGGTTGAAGAAATGATTGCAGCAGGTGTGGCCATTATTGATGTAGGGGGAGAATCGACACGGCCCGGTGCTAATTTTGTAAGCCAAGAGGAAGAAATCGCTCGCATTGTTCCTATTATTAAGGCTATTAAGGCTAACTATGATATTCTTGTTAGCGTTGATACTTATAAAACAAGGACAGCTAAGGCAGCTCTAATAGCTGGTGCCGATATTTTAAACGATGTCTGGGCTGGTTTGTACGATGGGGAAATGCTTGCACTGGCAGCCTCAAATCAGATTCCCATCATTCTCATGCATAATCAAAAAGATGAAATTTATAAGGATATTACACAGGACGTAGCTGATTTTCTGACCCAACGTGCTCAAGCTGCCCTCGAAGCCGGAGTGCCCAAGGAAAATATCTGGATTGATCCAGGCTTTGGATTCGCTAAAAATGCCCAGCAGAATTTAGACCTGCTCAAGGGACTAGATCGTATCGCTGGGTTGGGCTATCCCGTTCTCTTTGGGATTTCCCGCAAGCGCGTGGTCGATTATTTACTTGGAGGTAATACCCAAGCGGTAGAACGCGACATGGGGACCGCCGCCCTATCAGCCTATGCCATTGAGAAGGGCTGCCAAATTGTACGCGTCCACAATGTCGGGGCTAATCGCGATATTGTTAAGGTCATCAGTCAGCTAGTGTGAGGTAGCAATGGATAAAATAATTCTAGAGGGGTGTCGCTTTTATGCTTATCATGGAGCTATGCCTGAAGAGAACGCCCTCGGTCAAGTTTTTATTGTTGACGTTGAATTAGGTCTTGACCTAGGTTCAGCTTCCCAGACAGATGAGCTAGCCGATACTGTTCACTATGGACTGATTTTTGAAACCATCAGACATGAGGTTGAAAACCAGACTTATCAACTGTTGGAAGGCCTAGCAGGGGCTATCTGCCAAGATATTTTTGAACAGTTTTTGCCCATTCAGACAATAAAAATTAAAATTACTAAGGAGAATCCACCCATTAAGGGACACTATAATCGGGTGGGTATCGAATTGGAGCGCTGCCGATGACCGAGGTCTATCTCAGTTTAGGTTCCAATATGGGAGATCGCCAGACTTATTTGAAACAGGCGTTAGCACGCTTATCGGCCTTGCCTCAAACGCAATTGAAAAGTCTATCGTCTATTTACGAAAGTCAGGCTTGGGGGGTGACAAATCAAGCTGATTTTCTCAATCTTGCTTGCAAACTGGAAACCCAGCTACCTCCTTTAGCCTTGCTCCATTTCTGTCAGAGTATTGAGAGAGATTTGGGGCGTGTACGCCACCAGCATTGGGGGCCGCGGACACTGGACATCGACATCCTGCTCTACGGTCAAGTAACTATGGACAATCTTGAGCTCCAGCTACCTCATCCCTATATGACCCAGCGAGCCTTTGTGCTAGTGCCGCTTTTAGAAATCGAAGCAGAGCTGACTGAACCTCCGACTGGCCTTTCCTACGCCAGTTACCTGACAGAGTTAGATTGTTCTGGTATCAGATTAAACTCTTGAAGCCTATCGCAAAAATCTTTAGTTTTTGGTATAATATTATCGGCCTTGTGCCGATTTTTTGTACTCATTGAAAATCAAAACGATATCTTGTTTTGCAGATAATAGAAAGCTATGGGCTGTTTATCTCACCCTCACTTCAGAATGTCTGCATTCACAAGGGAACAAGTGGCTCCAACTTTCTTTGTCGCTTTTCGTCTGCGTTTAATCGGCCGGGAGCTGTCGCTTTCAGAGTGATTTTGTTTGAGTAATAGTACAGGATTTAGGACTCATAATGTTAGAAAAAATGAAAACAGCGCTCGAAGGAATTGATATCCGTACCAATGAACCTTTGAGACATTACACCTATACCAAAGTCGGCGGACCAGCAGACTATTTGGCTTTCCCCCGCAATCGGTATGAATTAGCTCATATCGTAAAATTTGCTAATGGAAATGGCATTCCTTGGATGGTTTTGGGAAATGCTAGCAATCTCATTGTCCGCGAAGGTGGTATTCGTGGATTTGTTATCATGTTTGATAAACTTAGCACTGTAACTGTCAATGGATATACTATCGAAGCCGAAGCAGGGGCTAACTTGATTGAAACAACGAAAGTGGCTCAGTTTCATAGTCTGACTGGATTTGAATTTGCAGCTGGTATTCCGGGCAGCATTGGTGGGGCAGTCTTCATGAATGCTGGTGCTTATGGCGGAGAAATCTCGCATATTTTGGTTTCAGTCCAGGTTTTAACCAAGACCGGTGAGGTCCGAGTGATTGAAGCACGAGATATGGCTTTTGGTTATCGTCGCTCAGCCATTCAAGAAACTGGTGAAGTCGTTATTTCTGCTAAATTCGCCCTCAAGCCGGGTGATTACAATCAGATAAAAAATGAAATGCAGCGGCTCAATCATCTGCGTCAACTCAAGCAACCTTTAGAATACCCATCCTGCGGCTCTGTTTTCAAGCGTCCTGTTGATCATTTTGCTGGCCAGCTGATTATGGAAGCTGGCCTAATGGGACATCGAATTGGCGGAGTTGAGGTTAGTAAGAAGCATGCTGGTTTCATGGTCAATGTCAATCAGGGGACAGCAGAGGATTACGAAAATCTGATTGCTGATGTTATCAATAAAGTAGAGCAGCACTCAGGTATCCGCTTAGAGCCTGAAGTTCGTATTATTGGAGATTATAGGTCTTAATGCCCAAAGAAAACTCATCAGACTGGATAAGGACTTAAGAAAATCCACTAATGCTGGATTTTTTATGCCAAGTCCTAAGTCAGCGGCGTAGCATGAGATTTTCCAAGAGTGCAAAGATGATTAGGAGGATAGATGCCTTTTGACCAATCCGATTATTGCCTTTAACAATGTGACAAAAACGTTTGAGGACAGTGGAGCACAAGTCCTTAAAAATATTAACTTCGAATTAGAAGAAGGAAAATTTTATACTCTCCTTGGAGCCTCTGGTTCTGGAAAATCTACCATTCTTAACATTATCGCCGGTCTGTTGGATGCTAGCACAGGCGATGTTTATCTGGATGGTAAGCGTATTAATGACGTTCCGATAAACAAACGGGATGTTCATACAGTTTTTCAGAACTATGCTCTTTTTCCGCACATGTCCGTATTTGAAAATGTGGCCTTTCCGCTAAAGCTTAAAAAAACTGATAAGAAAGAAGTGGAGAAGCGGGTCAGAGAAACTTTGAGATTGGTGCGATTAGAGGAATATGAAAAGCGCTCCATCCAAAAGCTTTCAGGTGGCCAGCGCCAACGCGTTGCTATTGCACGTGCTATCATCAATCAACCCAAAGTTGTCCTCCTAGATGAACCTTTATCAGCTCTAGACTTGAAACTGCGCACTGAAATGCAGTATGAGCTGCGCGAGCTCCAGCAGCGCTTAGGAATTACCTTCGTCTTTGTCACTCATGACCAGGAGGAAGCCTTGGCCATGTCTGATTGGATCTTTGTTATGAACAACGGGGAAATTGTTCAGTCTGGCAGCCCAGTTGATATTTATGATGAACCGATCAATCACTTTGTTGCGACCTTTATTGGGGAATCAAATATCCTCAACGGTACAATGATCGAGGATTACTTAGTTGAGTTCAACGGCAAGCGTTTTGAGGCTGTTGATGGTGGGATGCGGCCTAATGAGCCCGTTGAAGTAGTAATCCGACCGGAAGACTTACAGCTCACCCTGCCGGAAGAGGGCAAGCTGCGAGTCACGGTAGATACCCAGCTTTTCCGCGGAGTTCACTACGAAATCATTGCACACGATGACTTAGGAAACGAGTGGCTGATTCATTCCACCCGTAAAGCCATTGAAGGAGAAGTGATTGGCTTAAACTTCACTCCCGAAGATATTCATATCATGCGTCTTAATGAAACTGAGGCAGAGTTTGACGCACGAATTGAGGAATATGTGGAAATTGAGGAACACGAGGAAGGCTTGCTAAATGCTATTGAGGAGGGGCGACATGAAGACGAACGCTAATCTCTTTGCCCTTCCCTATCTGCTCTGGCTTTTGCTTTTTGTTTTAATGCCTGTGACCTTGATTGTTTATCAGTCCTTTTTTAACTCCCAGGGGCAGCTTACCTTGGGTAATTATCAGACCTTTTTTAGTTCTTGGACTTATCTACAAATGGGTTTTAATTCGGTCTTTTATGCTGGTTTGATTACACTAGTAACTTTGCTGCTCAGTTATCCAACGGCTCTTTTTCTAACTCAGCTTAAACGCAAACAGCTCTGGCTAATGCTGGTGATCCTGCCAACTTGGATTAATCTTTTACTCAAGGCTTACGCCTTCATGGGAATTTTTGGACACGAAGGTGGTCTCAATACCTTTTTAGCCTTTTTTGGTATTGGGCCAAAACAGTGGCTCTTTACTGATTTTTCCTTTATTTTTGTGGCTTCTTATATCGAACTGCCCTTTATGATTCTTCCTATTTTCAACGCCTTGGATGATATTGATCGCAATCTTATTTATGCTAGTAAGGATTTGGGTGCTAACGATTGGCAGACCTTTGCTCAAATAACCCTGCCGTTATCACTCAACGGTGTTAGAGCTGGTGTACAGTCGGTCTTTATCCCCAGTCTCAGCCTTTTTATGCTAACGAGATTGATCGGAGGCAATCGTGTCATTACACTGGGAACAGCGATTGAAGAGCATTTTCTTATCACCCAGAATTGGGGCATGGGAGCTACCATCGGCGTCATCTTAATTTTAACCATGTTGGTGATTATGAAGTTGACCAAAGAAAGGAGGCAGGAATGAGGAAACTGTCAGTACTATATTTAGGGATCATTTTTATCCTGCTCTACCTGCCAATTTTTTATTTGATTGTGTATTCTTTTAATCGTGGCGGAGACATGAACCATTTTACAGCTTTCACTTGGGAACATTACAGGCAAGTTTTTTCTGACAGTCGTTTGATGCTGATTCTTACTCAGACTTTTTTTCTGGCCTTTCTCAGTGCACTCTTAGCTACGGTTATTGGTACATTTGGGGCGATTTTTATCCATCAATCTAAGCAGAGGAGTCAAAATACCATTCTTGCCCTCAACAATGTTCTCATGGTGTCACCTGATGTTATGACAGGAGCAAGTTTTTTGATTCTATTTACGCTTATTGGGTTTCACCTAGGAATGTGGTCGGTTCTGCTTAGTCATATTGCCTTCTCTATTCCCATTGTCGTGCTGATGGTCCTGCCCAGACTCAAGGCGATGAATCAGGATATGATTAATGCTGCTTATGATTTAGGAGCCAACCGACTCCAGATGTTAAAAGAAGTTATGTTGCCTTATCTGACCCCCAGTATTATCGCGGGTTATTTTATGGCATTCACTTATTCCTTGGATGACTTTGCTGTTACATTTTTCGTCACAGGTAATGGCTTTTCGACTCTAGCTGTTGAGATATACTCACGCGCCCGCCGCGGAATTTCCTTAGAAATCAATGCTCTGTCTACTATCATATTTCTCTTTAGTATCCTTTTAGTTATCGGTTACTATTTTATCAGCAAAGAAGAAGGGGGACAGGATGCGTAGGTTGTATTCATTTTTTGGCGGTCTGGTGATAATAGTATTGTTGTTATCCCTAGCTATGGCAGCAGCAGAAAAGCAGAATTCCTCTACTTCTAAGGCTGATAGCCTCGTTGTTTATAACTGGGGTGACTATATTGACCCTGAGCTTCTTAGTCGATTTGAAAAAGAGACAGGTATCGATATTCAGTACGAAACCTTTGATTCCAATGAAGCTATGTATACCAAAATAGAGCAGGGGGGAACCCGTTATGACATTGCTATCCCTAGCGATTATATGATTGACAAAATGAAACAAGAAGAATTGCTCGTTAAGCTGGATAAATCTAGAATCAAGGGGTTCGACCACATCGGCGGAGAATTTTTGGGAAAGGGTTTTGATCCGCATAATGACTACTCTGTTCCTTATTTTTGGGGAACCGTTGGTATTGTCTATAATGATACTATGGTGGCCACCCCACCTCAGCACTGGTCAGATTTATGGCGGACAGATTATCACGATAGTATCATGCTTGTCGACGGTGCCCGTGAAGTCATGGGATTAGGCCTCAATGCGCTGGGGTACAGCCTGAACAGTAAAGATAGACAGCATCTTCAGCAGGCAGCAGATAAGCTCAACGGTCTTACTCCCAATATTAAAGCCATTGTTGGGGATGAAATGAAGGGATACCTGAAAAATGGAGATGCTGCCATCGGCGTCACTTTTTCTGGTGAAGCCCGCGAAATGACTGACAGCAATCCCCACCTCCATTATGTCTTGCCTAGTGAAGGTTCCAACTTATGGTTTGATAATATTGTCATTCCTAAAACGGTTCAAAATAAAAAAGCGGCCTATCGTTTTATTAATTTCATGCTTGAACCACAAAACGCCGCCCAGAATGCGGAGTATATTGGTTACGCAACACCCAATAAAAAAGCAGAAGCGCTTCTGCCAAAGGAGCTTACAGCCGATAAAGCTTTTTATCCTTCAGATAAAGTTATCAGCCGACTGGAAGTCTACGACAATCTCGGTCAAAAATGGTTAGGGATCTACAATGATCTTTATCTTCAATTTAAAATGTACCGTCATTAAGTAAAAGGATGAGGAAAAATAGCTTTTCCCTCATCCTTTTATACGTAATCTTTGGGATTACGATTTTAAGGAGACAAAGCTGCAATAATGGGGGTTCCATTATTTTTACAAGTGAAGATCCCTAAAAATACTTATTATTCCTCTGTTATTCCAAATTTAGGCTGTATTCAATTAAGGTACTAATTTTAAACTTTTTTTGTTAAAATAAAGTAGAAAGGCAGAAAAAAGAGAGTAGTATGAAAATAGAGCGCGTCTATAATAATAATGTTGTTCAGGTCAATGAAAATGGACAGGAAGCTATTTTGATGGGCAAAGGACTGGGCTTCCAGAAAAAATCGGGCGACAGCATTGATCCAGAAAAAATTGAAAAACGGTTTGTCCTGCAGCAGAGTGATGATGTCCCAGCCTCTGATATGATGAGTGAGCTGGCTCGTGTATATCTGGACTTAAGTAGCGAGGAACTTCAGCTTGTCCTCTCCATTATCGAGTATGGACAAGAAAGCCTGAAGCAGATTTTTGAAATCTCCCTCTATATCGCTTTGGCAGACCACCTCCAGTATGCTATACAGCGGACCAAAGAGGGAATCAGCCTGCAAAATCCTTTGGCCTGGGAAATTCGAAAATTTTATCCCAATGAGTATAAAATCGGTCAAAAAGCACTGGAGCTGATTGATGAGAGGATTCACCTCCGTATGGAAGAGAGTGAAGCGGCTTCCATCGCTCTGCATTTTATTAATGCTCAAAAGGATGGCAGCTTAGTTGAAACCAATCATCAGATTACACAAATTGTTGTCAATTGTTTAGAGATTGTTCGCTTGCATTTTGGACGGCTGGCAGCAGAAGATTCTGTTAGCTACAATCGTTTTGTGACCCATTTACAATATTTTGCGCAAAGGGTTGTCAGTGGAACCGTGCAGGGAAATAATGACGACTTCCTTTTTGAGCAAGTCCAAATTAACTATAAAGAAGCCTTTGCTTGTACCCAAAAGATTAAGGATTACATCCAGAGCCATTACCAGTTTGAGATGAGTAAAGATGAGCAAGTGTACTTAACCATTCATATCCAACGTCAAAATGAGAACTAGTTCGCCTGAACCCTGAAAAGCCTGGGTAAATATTTTAAATTTTTTTATGAAAACCCTTGCAATTATAAGAAAAATTTGCTAATATAATAATTATTGAAGGGGATTGTTACTGGTAGGCAGGCAAAACCTAAATAAATGCGAAATAGTTTGCACTGGAAGTGCAGATAGCTGTTTAGTATTTGTTTAGGTTTTTTGTTTGCCAAACTAGCGACACTTCTGAAAATATATGCTAGCTGGCTGGGGTGGTTTAGATAAACGAGTCATTCACGGCTTAGCATCTTATTTTAATTGAGCACGCCTATGACTCTTTGGAAAAAGATAACCACTTCCTAGGTGCAAGCATCTGCGTTGTGGTTCCTATTTTCCTGTGTGTCATTCACGGCTTAGCATCTTATGAAAGGAGCCAAAGTATGGCTAAAGATTATACTGAATTAGCTCAGGATATTGTGGACCACGTCGGTGGTAAAGACAATATTGTGAAGCTTGTCCACTGTGTTACGCGTCTGCGTTTTACCCTCAAAGACGAAGGCAAGGCAGATGAGGACTATCTCAAACAGCGTGATGGCGTTGTTACTGTCGTTAAAGCAGGCGGCCAATTCCAAGTTGTTATCGGCAACCACGTACCTGATGTTTATGATGCGGTTCTTAAAGTAGCCGGTATCTCCGGTGACGGCGGCATCGATGTCGACGAGGGCGATGTCCCTAAAGGAAACTTGTTCGATCGCTTTATCGCCTTGGTCTCTGGTTTGTTCCAACCTATGCTCGGCGCTCTATCTGCAGCTGGTATGCTCAAAGGTTTGGTTGCTATCCTAGCAGCAGTAGGGGTTAAGGAAACTGATGGTCTCTATATTGTCTTGAATGCAGCAGGTGACGGATTTTTCCAATTCTTGCCCTTGATCTTGGCTCTAACTGCAGCTAAGCGCTTTAAGATGGATCAATTTACAGCTATTGCTCTCGGTTTTTCTTTAGTTTACCCAGATATTGCAGCAAGCTTTGCAAAAGGTGGTGTCACCTTTTTAGGGATTCCTGTCATTTTCCCAACGTCAAGTTATCTGCAAACAGTTTTGCCTATCATTCTGACAGTATGGGTGGGCTCCAAAATTGAACATTTCTTGAAGAAGGTTATTCCAGATGTCGTCAAGGTTTTCCTTGTTCCCTTCTTTGTTCTTTTAATAACAGTACCGTTAGCTTACTTGGCAATCGGTCCTGTTATGAATTATGCTAGTGACTTAGTTGGTCTAATCTTTACTAATATCTATAGCATTAGCCCAATTCTCTACGGTCTTATCCTTGGTGCTTTATGGCAAGTTATGGTTATGTTTGGACTTCACTGGGGTCTTGTTCCTTTGGCTATCCTTGAATTACAGTCTAACCCATCAGGCTTTATCCTTGTAGCAACGACAGCTATCTGCTTCTCACAAGCAGGTTCGCTCATCAACATTATGATACGAACCAAGGAAGAAAAAGTACGTGAATTAGCTGTTCCAGCGATGATTTCAGCCTTCTTTGGAGTTACTGAGCCAGCAATTTACGGTATTACATTGCCTATGCGCACGCCATTTATCATGACTTGTATCGCCGGTGCTATCCAAGGTGCCTTCCTTGGTTTGATGAATGTCAAAATGTTTGTTATGGGTGGTCTTGGACTCTTTACTATTCCATCGTTCATTTCAGGTAAAAGTCCAATGAACTTGACCTACTATCTGATTGCCATTGCAATGAGTTTCATCCTTGGTTTCGTATTGACACAATTCGTTAAAATTCCTTACCTCTACGGTGGACCTTCTGCAGCAGCTGAAACTAAAGCAGAAGCAGAGGTAGAAGCCCAACCACTAAAGGAACTTAAACAAGAAATTGTTGCCTCACCAATGATTGGTAACGTGGTCAAGTTAGAAGATGTTCCTGATCAGGTCTTTGCCTCAGGAGCTATGGGTAAAGGTATCGCAATTGATCCTACTGATGGGACAGTTGTTGCCCCTGCTAATGGTGAAATCACCCTCGTTTTCCCAACGGGTCATGCTATCGGCATGAAGACTGAAAACGGTGCGGAGATTCTCATCCATATTGGTATGGACACCGTTTCTCTAGCTGGTAAAGGATTCAAGAGCCTAGTTGAAGCTGGCCAAAAAGTTGAAGCTGGTCAAAAACTTCTTGAATTCGATTTGGCAGTTGTTCGTGATGCTGGTCTGCCAGTTATTTCACCTGTCATTGTCACAAATTCAGCAGAATTCGACGATGTTTTGCTTACACAGGAAAGCCGCGTTAATGCAGGAGACTACCTCTTGACAGCGGTCAAATAAGTACAGATATGATGTTAGGGAGTTCCTCTAGCATCATATTTTTAAGGAAAAATGTAAGCGCTGACAAGGGTGGACGATCCAAGTTTTAAAAGAAACTAGTTGATAAACTAGCGGAGGAAACGACTATGAAGAAATATTTAAAATATCTTATGATTGGACTTGCTTTAGTGACATTGGCTGCTTGCCAATCGGTCAATAGCAGCAAGAATCATTTTGATAATAAGGTTGAAAAGACTGTTGCTTCTGGAAAATTAAAGGGACATAAAGATGCCAAGAATAAGGCCATCGAATGGCTGGGGATTCCTTACGCTAAGGCCCCCGTTAAAAAACTTCGATGGAAGGCGCCACAAAAGGTTGAAGACTGGAAGGGAACCAGAGATGCTACTAAAGCTGGTAAACAAAGTATCCAATTTTCAAATGGTAAAGTTACAGGTTCGGAAGATGCCCTAAATTTGGATGTCGTACGACCAGATAATAATAAAAAGAAGCTTCCAGTCATTGTTTTTATCCACGGCGGAAATAATCAGACTGGCTCTGCTCAAGAAATAAAAGGAAATAGTTTTGTTAAAGATATTGACGCTGTCTATGTCTCTGTCAATTATCGCCTTGGAGCTCTCGGTTTCAATCCCTTGCAGGCTCTGAAAACAGGCACGGCTGAGGAAAATTCCGGTAACTATAGCTTACTTGATATTGCAGCGGCCTTGGATTGGGTCAAGGAAAATGTTGAAACCTTTGGTGGCGATAAAAATAACATCACTCTGGCGGGCTTTTCTGCTGGTGGCCGCGATGTCATGGCGACTCTTATCTCCCCTCTCTTTAAAAATAAGTATGATAAGGCCATTTCCTTTAGTGGCGGTATGACTTTGGCGGATACGGCCCCTAGTCAGGTAACCTTTGCCAAAGCAATTGCACCATTGGTTGTTGAAGATGGAGTAAAGACCAGCGAAGAAGAGGCACAAAGTTGGCTTCAGACTGATAGTCATGATGTACGCAATTACCTCTACAAAGTTGATGCTAAACGCTTAGCAAAACTGATGGGAAATGCCGGTATTCGGATGTCTGTTTTCCCCCATCTTTATAAGGACGGTACTGTTATCCCTAAGGAAGGATTTGCTACTAAAACTTACAATGATGTGCCATTGATGTTGATAAGCGGTACAGACGAGTTCTCGATGTTTGCAGCCAGTGATCCTTACTTCCAAGAAGACTTTAAGAGTGGCAACCTTTTCAAAAATTCTGAAAAGACAGCCGAATTTACTTATGCTAAAAAGTACGGCGGTCAGCTCTACCGCATGTCTAATACCATTGATAGTACGCGACAAATGGAGGGCAAGTATCAGTCAAATATTTATGTCGGTCAGATCTATTATGGTGATAATGCTGAGGTGACACCAGACTTGACCAAGACACTGGGTTCCTTCCATGGTATCTTTGAGCCCATGCTGCAAAAACCGTCTAATTATCAAGACTATATCGGTGACTATTTCCAAACCCAAGGGGGCAGGGATATGTCTCAAGCTTTCAAGACCTACCTCAAAGCCTTCTTAGCTGATGGAAATCCTAACCAAAAAGGGCTGGTTTCATGGAAACCATGGACTTCCGATGGAGAAGTTCTCACGATTGACGCAACAAAAGATAAGGCTGATATTAAGGCGACAAGAGATACCCAAACCGCCCAAGATGTGCTGAATCAAATGGATGCTGACACTAGCATTTCTCAAGAGTCAAAAGATTACCTTAACCACAATGTCCTCAATGGCCGCTGGTTCAGCCAACCGATTGACGAAAGATAGGCGAATAATATCTTGTAAAACAAATAGGCAGTGGCTCAACGGAGCGGAAAGCCAAGCTCAAATGACTTTAATAAACACTTGCCAACATTAATATATCATTTAGCACATTGGCTTTTAATAAGCCTGATTGGCTATAGGTATTATAAAAATAATTCGTATTGTTTTTTGGGGTGATAAGTATGAAATTTTTAAAATTTACTGCGCTTGCGATCATTGGTTTAGCCTTAGTCGCTTGTAGTCAATTGAAGAACTCTAGCGCTATAAAAGCCATTAATCCACTCAAAGCTTCCAATTACCGAACCGTCATTACAACTGATGGTGAGGTCGACGATATGAACTCAATGATTCGTTATTTATATTATTCAAATGAGTTAGACCTTTCTGGAATTGTTTTAACAAGTTCAACTTACCATTATGCAGGAGACAAAGAAAAAGGGATTGAAGCATATCGATGGACAGGTACGGACTGGATTAATGACATGTTGAATGCTTATGATGAGATACAGCCAAATCTTAGAAAACACGCTAAGGGCTATCCAAAAGCGTCTGAATTAAAGAAAATAACTAAGATTGGCAATATAAAAAACAAAGGCGACATGAAGGAGGAGACTGAAGGTTCGCGCTTTCTTGAAAAACTATTCCTAGATAATTCTAAAAAACCGATTTATGTACAAACGTGGGGAGGAACTAACACAACGGCTCGAGCCCTCAAATCCATTGAAGAGACCTATAAGGATTCAAGGGATTGGAAAAATATTCAGCAAAAAGTCTATAACAAATTAGTTTTGTATATCATCCTTGATCAAGATGAGACCTATAAGGAGTATATTGCCAAACATTGGCCAAAATTGATGGTCATAAATGACAGCTCTAATTTTTGGCATTTCGCCTATGCTTGGCAGTCCCATAGTGAAGAATTGAATAAAACTTTGCATGGTGATTGGCAAAAAGAAAATCTCCTTCAAAACCACGGTCCGCTAATGGATTTATATGCTTCGATGGGGGATGGCAAAATGATAGACGGTGAACTGGCTGAAGAACAGCGCGGTTCGAAAGATTACCTCGTGAATAATCCTAATTATAAACCGTATGATTTTATTTCAGAGGGCGACTCACCTTCATACTTCTATTTATTTAATAACGGCTTAGGAGATGTTGCACATCCAGAATACGGGGGATGGGGCGGTAGATTTTCAAAGAAAAATAAGTCGCTTTACCAAAATACAGTTCTTGACTATAATCCCTATTCAAAACAATTTGAAGCTTCCTATACCCTGACTCGCTGGATTGATGATATTGAAAATGATTTTGCTGCCCGTGTCGATTGGGGAACTGCTTCGAATTATTCAGATGCCAACCACGCTCCCAGAATTGCTATCAAGAACTATGATAAAAATGTAAAAGCTGGAGAAAAAGTAACTTTAACTGCAAAAGGTACAGATCCTGATAAGGATAAACTAACTTATAATTGGTGGCGATATTTTGAAGCCGATAGCTATCAAGAATCCAGCGGAAAAAGCAAGGTCAAAAAGGTCGAAGCTGATGGTTTACAATTAGACTTGGTTCGACCTTTAGATGATGGAGACGTTGTTGATCCAATTGAACTTTCTGGAAATCATACTAAGACTGTCTCATTTACCATTCCTAAAAATGCTAAATCAGGTGATACCTTTCATATCATCGCTGAGGTACAGGATGATGGGGAGCATAATCTAAAAGCCTACAAAAGAATCATTCTTACCGTAGACTGAGGTCAAAAATAATGAAATAGCAAAGTGTTGTAGCTGGATAATCATGCTAAAAAGCTTGAGTTCTTATTAACATCTAGAACTCAAGCTTTTTTTATCTCCCAATTTGTAAAATTAAGCTAGACAGAAAAAAGCCATTTATGTTAGGCTCAGATAAACACCACATTTGTCTGAGAGGAACTACCATAAATGACCTACACCCATCTTACCACAAATGAACTCGTAATGATAGAGGCTTACTACCAAGAAAACAAGAAAGTTGGCGATATTGCAAAATCTCTAGGGAGATCTAAGCAAACCATTTACAAGGTCATCCACTTTCTAAAAGAAGATCACTCAGCCTATGATTACTATGACCAGTACAAAACGAATAAAAAGCGCTGTGGCCGTCGACAAACACAATTATCAAAGCCTGAGAAAAAGCTCATTGATGATCATCTGAAACGGGATTGGAGCTTAGATGTCATCAAGGGCGTTTACGCTGATGTTATTGCTTGTTCGATGCGGACTCTCTATCGTTTAGCTGACCGAGGGATCTTTGACAAACAAGAGCTCCCTTGGAAGGGAAAACGCAAACCCAATGGGAAAAAAGAAACACGAGGGAAGCAAGCCTTTCGTAGAGACATCCGTGAAAGGTCGACAGTTTATCCAGACTTTGACACTGAGTTTGGTCATCTTGAAGGTGATACCATCGTTGGTAAGAATCACAAGAGTGCGGTGATTACTCTAGTTGAGAAACAATCCAAAGCTATTATCACGCTTCAAACCGCAGGGAGAAAGGCTAGTGATATTGAATACTCAATCAATCGCTGGCTCTCCCGATTTCCCAAACATCTGTTCAAGTCCATCACATTTGACTGTGGAAAAGAACTTTCTAACTGGAAATCCATTTCAAATCAACATGATATTGATATCTTCTTTGCGGATCCTGGTTGCCCTGGGCAACGAGGCCTTAATGAGCATTCTAACGGTCTTTTAAGGAGATATGGACTACCTAAGCAAATGGATTTTAAAGGTGTTTCACAAAACACCTTATCAGCTATAGCTGATAAGAGAAATAGAATTCCTAGAAAATCTCTAAATTATCAAACCCCTTATCATGTTTTTCTGAGTCAGGTGAAACTGTCCAACTTAATTTGACAATTTAAGTCTATTATTTTGTACTAGTTAGAGAAATCAGAAAGAGAGGGGCAGGCTAACGATTGCACAGCAATTATCTAAGTTGATCTCATTCTCACATCCTAAGTACCAACAATTTGCCATGAGATTTTCAAAGAGGCTAGCTATTTTTTGCAGGATTGACCATGGCCGCTCCACTTTGTTGGTGCTTTTGCTGCTTACGGTATTGGCTGGGGGTCATCTGGTAGTAATGTTTGAACTGGCGGTTAAAGTTGGAAAGGTTGTTAAAACCGACCTTGGTTGCAATTTCAAGAACAGATTGGCTGGAATTGATCAGCTCGTAGCAAGCCTTGCTGAGGCGAACCTGAATGATAAATTCGGTGCAGGATGTCCCAGTGTGCTTCTTGAAAACGGCCATGAAGTGGGTCTTGCTGTAGCCGATCATATCCGCTAAAAATTCGATAGACATGGGCTGTTCATAGTGCTGATTGATATAGTCAACGAGCTCACGAATTTTTTCATTCTTGCGATAGGCATCGTCAGTAACTTTACGAATGACGTAGCGATAATGAAAGAGCAGATAGAGAAATTCATTGATTTTAGCTTTGAGCAAAAGTTCAAAGTGGCGGTGCTCTTCTTTGACAAGTTTAAAGATGGCAAAAAGGCAGCTCTGCAGTTCTTCGTAACCCGCCATGTTCGGCTTGATAATGGGAATAAACTTGTAATCACTATTTTGCAAGGGCTGCAGATAGTGCAGGCTGACTTGGTCAACGATGGAGTATCCGACTATATCCAGATGGAACTGAAAGGTATCGCTAACTTGGCGCTCATTACCAATAGGATGAATGGAGTGCATGCCATTAGGCCGGATAAGAACGATGTCACCAGGCTGAGTATCAAAATAATCGTAGTCGATATGATACTGGGCGTGTCCCTCATAGATATAGCTAAGCTCCATTTCAGGATGCCAATGAAAGAGAGTATCCGGTCGGCCGTTCTCGATGATAGTATGATAGTAGTTGTAGGGGAGGAGATGATGGTTGAATTGGATCTCTTCTTTGAGATCCTGTAGTTCTGTTTGTTTCATGGATTTTCTCCCGTAAATTCTTTCTTCTAGTTTAGCATATTTTCAGAGGATAGTATCATTTTTACCAAGGATAATGTCGGAAAAACCGTGCAATTAATTCTATACTATTATTTGTAAATTAATAGAAGAGTAGTAAGGAGTAATATTATGACAAAATCAGTATTTCCAGAAGGATTCCTTTGGGGTGGTGCCACAGCGGCTAACCAGTTTGAAGGGGCCTATGATGTTGATGGCAAGGGTTTGTCTGTCCAAGATGTGACCCCTCAAGGTGGGATTCCTGCTAAAGAAGGTGACCTTAATCCTTTGATCACTGATCAGCCAACCGAGAACAACCTTAAACTAGAAGGCATCGACTTTTACCATCGTTACAAAGAAGATATCGCTCTCTTCGCAGAGATGGGTTTTAAAACCTTTCGTTTATCTATCGCTTGGTCACGGATTTTCCCAAATGGCGATGAGACTGAGCCAAATGAAGCTGGTCTGCAGTTTTACGACGATGTTTTTGATGAGTTGGCCAAGTACGGTATTGAGCCCTTGGTAACCCTCTCTCACTATGAAACGCCTTTGCACTTAGCACGTCAGTACAATGGCTGGGCTAACCGTGATTTGATCGGTTTCTATGAGCGCTACGTCCGCACGGTCTTCACTCGTTACAAAGATAAGGTCAAGTACTGGCTGACTTTCAATGAAGTCAATTCAGTCCTTCACGCGCCGTTTATGTCAGGCGGCATTGCCACACCAGTCGAAGAGCTCAGTAAACAGGACCTCTATCAAGCTGTCCACCATGAATTAGTAGCGTCAGCTTTAGCTACCAAGGTTGGCCATGAAATCAATCCAGACTTCAAGATTGGCTGTATGGTACTGGCTATGCCGGCCTATCCTATGACGTCAAATCCTTTGGATCAGTTGGCTGTTCGTGATTTTGAAAATCAAAATTATCTCTTCTCAGATATTCATGCACGTGGAAAATATCCAAATTATATTAAGCGCTTCTTTGAAGAAAATGATATTGAGATCCAGTTTGCACCAGGTGATGAAGATATCCTTAAGAACACTGTGGACTTTATTTCCTTCTCTTATTACATGAGTGTGGCTCAAGCACACGACCCTGAAAACTACAACTCAGGCCGCGGCAATATTATGGGTGGCATCACTAACCCTTACTTGGAAGCTTCCGAATGGGGCTGGCAGATCGACCCGGTTGGTTTACGCCTAGTTCTCAATCATTTCTACGACCGCTATCAGTTGCCGCTCTTCATCGTTGAAAACGGTCTAGGGGCTAAGGATGTCTTAGTGGATGGCCCTAACGGACCAACTGTCGAGGATGACTACCGCATTGATTATTTGCAAAAGCATTTAGTTCAAGTTGGCGAAGCCATCAAGGACGGTGTCGAACTTCTTGGCTACACGACTTGGGGACCAATCGATTTGGTTTCAGCATCGACAGCCCAGCTCAGCAAGCGTTATGGCTTTATCTATGTGGACCGCAACGACGATGGCAGCGGTAGTTTAGCACGTTACAAGAAGAAATCATTTGACTGGTATAAAGAAGTTATCGCCAGCAATGGAGAAGTGCTCTTTAATTAAAGTAAGGAAAAGCAGTATGGCAGGATAAGGCCTGCTGCTTTTTTTGGAAAGGAAAATATTATGAGTATTCGGTTAATTGCGGCAGATATGGATGGAACTTTTCTGGATTCCAAAGGCTCTTATGATAAGGAGAGGTTCATCAAGATTTTGGATGCTCTTGAAACCAGAGGAATTCAGTTTGTTGTTGCGACAGGAAATAGTATGAAACGCTTAGAGATGCTATTTGACGAGCTGACTGACCGAATGGATTTTGTAGCGGAGAATGGCGCTCATATCATGATCGAGGGACAGACCTTATCTAAGACCACGATTGCAGAAGGCTTGGTAGAGGAGGCTCTGCAGTTTTTTGAAGGTAAGGAGAGAGACTACAGTTTGAGTTTGACGAGCGATGTCTGTACTTACATGCTTAGAGGTAGCTCAATTCCTGATTTTGATGGGATTGAGCCTGAGCAGTTGGAAGCTATGCGTAGTCATGTCCATCATTTAAGTTCGTGGAGAGAAATAGCAGGCCCTATTTTCAAGATGAATCTGGCCACTAATGAAGCAGAGGCTTATTCTGTTGTAACTGATTTCAATCGGATTTTTAAGGGGCTCCTCAAGGCTGTCACCAGTGGCTACGGAGGTGTTGATATCGTGGTTGACGGCTGCAATAAAGCTACTGGTTTAGAGCGTGTACTTGAGCACTTTAAACTAACCCCTGAGCAGGTCATGAGTTTTGGTGATAGTGATAACGATTTGGAAATGCTGGCCATTAGTGGTGAAAGCTATGCCATGCTCAACGCCCCTGCCAATGTTAAAGCAGTAGCTAAGCATGAAGCCCCTCACCATGATGATAATGGCGTTTTTCAAGTTATTGAAGCTTTTTTGAAGGGCTAATAATTATGCCTACTGATTTTTATAATTTTAGGAAATCCTGTAGAATTTTGATCTAGATTGGATTGGTCAGCGAGAGAGTTTTGCGATCAAGTGAGGACATATCGCTCTTTATGATAGAGATTTAGAAAGAGCAAGAAAATTTTTAAAACTTACTTACCGCCAAGGGGTATGAGTACCGATACTGGAACAGACCTTTCATCCTATTTTTAACTTTGCAAGGAGAAAAATATAGGAATTATAAACTGCAGGGAAATTATCTAGTTGACTGATGTTATAAGAAGAATTGAGGTCTCATAGCAGGGGATTTAAGTTCTTTTTAGTTAGTCTGGCTTTCTTGTTGTTTGGATAGTTGAGTCCGTGCGCCATTCCATTAATCATTATCTTATTCGTTGGGGAAAATAACCAGACACTAATCTTAAAATGACCTATTTAGATGATTGATTACTTTTAAAATTTGTCAAGTTTATAAATTTTGGTATAATAGTTCAATATTTAGGAGGATTAAAAGTTATTATGAACAAAAATTATTTATTTAACCGCCAAGCTTTTGCAAAAGCCAAGGGACATGACAGCAAACGTAAATCGTCCAAAGGCCTAGTGGCAGGAATTGTCTTAGCAGGAGCTCTCCTTGTTTTAGGAGCTGGTCAAACAGTTTCAGCCGACCAAGTTTCTGCGGCTGAAGACAAAGCTGCAGCGACAGCCAATCTTGATACAGACCAAAGCACAGGCACAGAAGAACAGCAGACTGCGTCTGAGGTGAATGTGGATAATGAGACTGACCAAATTGACGAGGCTGCTCAAGCTAATGAGCAACCTGCAGATGTTGTAGAACAAGAGGTCCCGTCTGAATCCATTCAAACAGCTTCTTACGATGAAGAAGACGATGATGAGGATGAGGACGAAGAGGAAGATGAGGAGGACGAAGATACGGAAATCGAATCATCTGAAAATATCGCCGACAACCGAGAACCTGAGGAGAACGAGGACGAAGAAGATGAGGATGATGAGAAAAAGTCGATTATCACCTTTAGCGATGCTGGTGCGACCTCGTCATCATCACGTGTCACTATTGATGGTCAAAATGTCACTATTTCTGCAGCTGGTACATACACCTTGACGGGTTCTGCCAATGGCTACCATATTGCAGTCGCTGACGGTACAAGGGGCAAGGTCAAACTAAAACTCAACGCTGTCAATTTGACGGAATCGACTATTTCTTCTGCAGGAGATTTGGCTATCAAGGTTTCAGCGGATAGCTCCCTGTCATCGTCTGAAGCAACGATTGAAGCGGGTGGAGCACTCTTCATTACTGGTAAGAAAAAAAGTACTCTGACATTGACCAGTACCGAGTCACATGCTATTAAAGCGAAAGGACTCGAGGCTAAGGAAGTTAATCTAAATCTCAATTCAGCTGCTAAAGATGGTATTAATGCCCAAACAGAGGTGAGTATCAAAGAGTCCAATATCACTATCACAGCTGGTGATGATGGTATTCAGGTCGGCGATGATACTGATGTTAATGCTGGTGATCTCAAAATCAAAGATTCAACCGTGAACATCACAGCCGCAAGTAAAGGCATCACAGCTAATGACGAAGTAACGGTTAAAGGCTCTACGACCATGACCATTAAGTCTGATTCCGAAGGAATTGAGGGCCGTCATATTGAGCTGAAAAAAGGAAATATCACCATTGATTCTGGCGATGATGTGATTAATGCTACTGAGTGGACTGCCAAGGACGATGCAGATCTTTCCCAGCTGACTAACAGTCCATCTGATATAAAAAATGAGGTTGCTATCATCCTCTCTGGTGCCAATATAGAAGGAATTGGCTATGATGATGGTGTTGATTCTAACGGCAATCTGACTGTTACTGGCGGCAATATCAAAATTCAGTCTAAAACTGACTACAGCTCAGCCTTAGATTATGATGGTATCGGCCTGGCTTCGGGTGGAACCATCTGGGGAATCGGCCATATGGGCTTTGCTCAAGGCTTTTCAACAGGAACCAAGCAAGCCTATATTATCGGTATCGTCTCAGGCTTAGCTGGTGACACTATTACTATTACAGATGAGAAGGGACGTGTGGTGGCCGAAACCAAGGCTGGTGTTGATTTTGATAATGTTGTTTACTCGAGTAAAGATCTCAAGGAAGGAAAAACTTACACCATTACAACAGCTGATGGTCATCCGGCAAAGGTAAGGGCAACCAAAGAAACAACCCCTCATCCAGAAACCCGTCGTCATATTCCTAAAGATACTGTTCCGCTTTTACCAAATGGCCATCATCCGGCCTTCCCTGGAAACGGAACACCTCCAGAAAATAATCAGTAATGTTTTTGGAACAATTATAGATAGGGGAATCAAAAAGTAGCGGTATTTTACAATATCAGTCAGCTAAGGTGCTAAAGTAAAAGAAACTATTCCAAAGTGTTGATTTTTCGACATAAATTGGAATAGTTTTTTAGTTTAGGTTGTTTTTGAGCGCACTAAAGAAAGGTTTTTATCCTTCAATTATGGTACCCTATAAGTAAAACTAACCGCTGTTTGGGCCTTTTATTTTTCTCGAAAATGTTCGAGAAAATCCGACTAACAGATAAATGCTTGACAGTGAATGTTTTCAGCTGCAGGGCAGGTAAAGCAGAGCTTAACAGAAGATGCTGTGAGTAAAAGATTGTAAAAGTTCGTGTGAGAGCGCTACAGAGTTGGTATAACAGAAACAAACAAATTTGAATTTGTGTGGGGGTGTAAGATGGCTATCAGATTTGAAGAAGGGATAACTAAAGACCATGCTTTGCTGTTATGTGAATGGTCTAATAAGGAGGGAAAGGACTTCCAAGAGCAGTGGATGGGACCGCAGATTTCCTATCCATTGAATGATGACAAGATAAAAGAATTAGCAAATATATTTTCAATCTTCAATGATGATGAATTTATAGGTGTGATACAAAAAGTAGAGGTTAAAAACAAAAATATACACATAGGGAGATTCGTATTAGACCCCCAAAAAACAGGGATGGGGCTTGGGAAAGAAGCACTGAGCAGATTTATGGATCTCATTTTTGAGGATGCAAATATAAAAAGTATCACCTTAACTGTTTTTGATTTCAATCAAAATGCCAAGAAACTTTATGACAAACTTGGATTCAGAATTGATGAAGTATTTGAAACGCCAAAGCTCAAATATACTATGAAATGCGAGAGAAAGGCTAGGCTATGAAGTATGAAGCTAACAGATGAATTATTTACAAAATATGGGTTAATAGAGGAAGCTCTCTTGCCCTATGGATTTCAAAAAAGAGGGAATTCATATTTCTACAATAAGCTGATTCACAATAATGAATTTGACCTTCACATCCTAGTTGAAAATCAGAAAATTGATGCGAGACTGATAGAAGTGGAGTTTGGTGAAGAATACATCTTGATAAATACTGACGCTACTGGCAGTTTTCTGGCTACCTTGAAAGGAGAATGCCAAAAGGTGCTTCTTGATATCAGGGACAAGTGCTTTAAAAAAGACGATTTCTTTTTCGCTCAAACAAACAGAATTGCTGATTTGATTAAGAAGAAATACGGAGTAGAGCCAGAAAGAAGTAAGAATGGCAATGACACTAATGGAATCTTTCGCAACCCTGTAACAAAGAAGTGGATCGGCCTTGTCATGTTGGGGAAAAGGAGTAATCTTATAGATGATTCAGAAGAAAAGGTCGAATATCTGAACTTAAACTTTAAGCAGGATGCAGAAAAATATCATCAAAAAGGGATTTACCATCCCTACAAGAAAAAGAACAAGCATTGGATCGCCATAATCATGGATGATACACTGACTGATAAGGAGATTATGGCTTTAGTGACTATCAGCTATGAAAAATCCAATCAGTAAGTGACCTATGATAACTATCAGCGCAATCTAGTCGTTTAGATTATTAGCGAAGGCTGGTAAGAAAAGAGACAGGAAAGAAAATACTTCTTAAGTCTTTCACAAAAAATATGTTATAATGAAAGCGCTTAAAAGAAAGGAATAAAGGTGACATTATGAAGGCTTGGGTTTTATCTAGTCAAACAGAATTAGGTGTACCAAATTTAGAATGGGTTGAAGTGCCTAAACCACAGCCAGAATCAGAAGAAGTTTTAATCGCTGTTCATACAGTGGGCTTGAATCCCGCTGATTACAAACTGGCACAACAAGGGGTGGCTTCTTGGGAGTATCCTCATATTTTAGGTTTAGATATGGCAGGAGAAATCGTTGCTGTTGGCGATGGTGTTGAAAACTTCGATATTGGAGAGCGAGTAGCTGCTCATATTGATTTAGCCCAACAAGGTTGCTTTGCAGAATTCGCGACCGCTCCAACCTATACAGTGGCCAGAATTCCTCAAAATGTTTCTTTTGAAGAGGCTGCAGGTCTCTTGTCTACAGGGCTTACTGCCTATCAAGCACTGCATCGTAAGGCAAACCTAGCAAACAGAAAATCCATACTTGTTCATGCTGGATCGGGCGGTGTTGGCTCCATGGCCATTCAGCTGGCTAAAATTGCTGGGCTTAGAGTCTTTACGACAGTCCCCGGTAATAGGAAAGATTTCGTTTATAGTTTGGGGGCTGATGTAGCTGTTGACTATGAAAGAGAAAATATTGCCGATGTCATCAGAGAACAAACTGCTGGGTTAGGTGTAGACTTGATTATTAATACCTTGGGGCAAAGTTATGCGGACAAAGATATTGATATGCTAGCATTCAATGGGGATTTAATCTGTATTGTTGCTCCGCCGAGTGCTAGTGCTATGAATAAATTGTTTTCTCGCGGCTTGGGAGTTCATCTAACTTTTGTAGGAGCTGCCCATCAAAGCGGCAATATGCAGCAAAAGCAGGATTTAGGACAAATGGCAGAAGCAGTACTGTCACTGGTTGCCCAAGGAAAATTACAAGTTCCAATTGCTCGCTCCTTTACCTTTGCGGATTTGCCATTAGCACTAACGGCCCTAGAAAAAGAGCCGCCTGCAGGCAAATTTGTCGTTCAAGTTGATGGATAAGTGTCTTAAAGTTAAATGATAAGTGTTTTTGTGGTGAACATAAAATTTTAGTTTATCAAATATCCAAAAATTAAAAGCGAAGACCAGTGGAGTTTGGCCTTCGCTTTTTCTAAAATTCGAAATGACTGTGACTGTCTTTGTTAAGCAGTTTTCGCAGAGCAATTCAAAGGTTCGAACATCGAATTATTTAATGTTTCGAGACTCTAGACCCTCTTCTTCAAGGAAGAGACGGAATGGAATCAGGTCTTCGGCTTCATAGCGAGCTTTGAAGGCCGCGATAGCTTCATCTGAGTAAACTTTTGGATCCAATTCCAGCTGAGGGGCTTCCACTGGGATGGGACGATCCTGTGTGATCCGAGCATCGATGACAACCGTTTTGCCTGCCTTGTTAAGCTCGACGGCTTCCTTAATAATAGTATCAACATCCTCGATACGGTCAACTCGCAAACCAACAGCTCCTTGAGCCTCGGCAATTTTGACGTAATCTGGATTAGTGAAGTCAACCCCAAAGAGATGTTTATTAGTATCTTCATACTTATTTTTGATGAAGGCATACTCAGCGTTGGAGAAGACTAAGTTGATGACAGGTAGATTGTACTGAACATTAGTGATGACATCTGGATAGCTCATCCCAAAGGCCCCATCTCCCATAATGTTCCATACTTGGCGGTTTGGATTGTCCTTCTTAGCAGCAATACCTCCAGGAAGAGCAATACCCATCGTGGCAAAGAGCGGAGAAGTGCGCCACATGTTTTTGGGGGTCATATGCAGGTGACGGATAGAGGTTTGCGTTGTATTTCCAACATCAATGGAGTAGATGGCGTCCTCATCAGCGTATTTATTAACAGCATTGTAGACTTGGAAGAGCTGGAGTTCTCCTTGAGTTTTTGTTTCCAGTTTAGTAAGATAATCACGCCAGTTTTGATTGTTCTTGATAGCAGCACGCCACCAAGGTGTTGATTCGACAGCCTTTACTCGTTCTAAAAGCGCTTGAGCTGCCCGACCAGCATCGCCTAGGATAGAAGCATCAAGAGCATGACGTTTCCCGAGCTTGTAGGGGTCGATATCTACTTGAATGAATTTTTCTGTATTTTTGAAGGCTTGGTAGACTTCTGAAAATGGGAAATTAGATCCTAGAAACAGCACAGTGTCAGCTTCGAAAACAACTTCGTTAGCGGGTTTCCACCCAACGCGGTAGGCTGAACCTGTCAAACCCTCATAGTTCCATTCAAAAGCCTCAAAGTTTTTACCAGTCGTAATAATTGGGGCTTTGATTTTACGAGATAATTCAGTGATGACATCTCCTGCCCCAACACCGCCGAAGCCAGCATAAATAATTGGGCGCTCTGCTTGATTGAGGATTTCGACAGCTTTATTGATTTCAGTCTCATTCAGAGCAGGCGCTAGGAAGGTACGTTCGTAAGACCCGGAACCGTAGTAAGAATCTTCATCGATTTCTTGGAAACCGAAATTAACAGGAATTTCAACAACGGCGGGTCCTTTTTTAGAAACGGCAGCACGGCAGGCTTCGTCGATAACTTTTGGTAATTGTTCGGCATAGGCTACCCGTTTGTTGTAAATGGCAATACCATTATACATTGGATTTTGATTGAGTTCTTGAAAAGCATCCATGTTTAATTCATTAACAGGACGAGATCCTAGAATAGCCAAGAATGGTGTATTATCCATGGCAGCGTCGTAAACACCATTGATAAGGTGAGTAGCACCAGGGCCGCCAGATCCAACAGCAACACCGATAGACCCGCCAAACTTAGCTTGCATGACGGCTGCTAAAGCACCGGTTTCTTCGTGCCGCACTTGTAAGAAATCTATATCTTTATCCTCAGCTAAGGCGTCCATCAAAGAACTCAGAGTTCCCGAAGGAATCCCATAGATGGTATCAACTCCCCATGTTTTTAAAACATTGAGCATGGCCGCTGAGGCAGTAATTTTACCTTGACTCATATGAAGTCTCCTTAAAAAATATTTATTGTCACAGTGGAATCATATCATATTTTTGTGAAAACGCATACATATTGGTTTGGAAATTTAAAGAGAATACTTAGCCCCATAATTATCAGAACAAAAGAATATGAAAAGACGCTCTCTAGCAATCGTCTTTTCATATTTATAAACAGTTTTAAATATTTTAAGATACAGACAGTATAATAAAAACACCCGATTCGGGTGCCACTTTTTCAAGTTGATTACGGACTGGATTAAAAAATCACTGCCTTATTTTAACTTGCTGTGTTGTTTCGAATGGTTCCAAAACAGGGCACGGATAGCCGTTTGAATGTCTTGTGTTTTAGAGCTGTGTTGTTTCGAATGGTTCCAAAACTGGATAATTTATCGACAACTCAGTTAAAGGTGTTGAAATATTTGTGGTCTTAACTATTAAAGTTGCAATTTTGCAACTTTTTATTTTGGATTTCAATATTAGATTTTTGTGCCAGAACATCGTGTTCCCTTTATTTCAATGATTTTATGCTATAATAGCCTAGTCTACTGACGAAAATGTATAGAAAGATTTGAGCTAGGGATTCCTAGCAAAGAGGTATTAGTTTTGTCTCAATCTTACATCAATGTTATCGGAGCGGGCTTGGCAGGTTCGGAAGCAGCCTACCAGATTGCTAAGCGCGGCATTCCGGTTAAACTCTATGAAATGCGTGGGGTTAAAGCCACTCCTCAGCATAAAACCTCTAACTTTGCGGAGTTAGTTTGTTCGAATTCTTTTCGTGGAGATAGCTTGACCAATGCCGTCGGTCTGCTCAAAGAAGAAATGCGACGCTTGGATTCCATTATTATGCGTAATGGTGAAGATCACCGTGTTCCAGCGGGTGGTGCTATGGCAGTGGACCGCGAGGGCTATGCCCAAGCGGTTACTGATGAAATCAGCAAGCATCCCCTCATTGAGGTTATCCGCGGAGAAATCACTGAACTTCCAGAGGATGCCATCACAGTCGTGGCGACTGGCCCTTTGACATCAGATGCACTTGCTGAGAAAATCCATGCCCTCAATGGTGGGGAAGGCTTTTATTTCTACGATGCGGCGGCTCCAATCGTCGACATCAGCACTGTTGACAGGAACAAGGTCTATCTCAAATCACGTTATGATAAGGGAGAAGCTGCTTATCTAAATTGTCCGATGACTAAAGAAGAGTTCATGTCTTTTCATGACGCTCTCATCAATGCCGAAGAAGCTCCACTCAATGAGTTTGAGAAGGAAAAGTACTTTGAAGGCTGTATGCCGATTGAAGTCATGGCTAAGCGTGGTATCAAGACCATGCTCTATGGTCCAATGAAGCCAGTTGGACTAGAATACCCTGATGACTACAAGGGCCCTCGGGATGGAGACTTCAAGACCCCTTATGCCGTTGTTCAGCTCCGTCAGGACAATGCTGCAGGCAGTCTCTATAATATGGTCGGTTTCCAGACCCATCTCAAGTGGGGGGAACAAAAGCGAGTCTTTCGCATGATCCCAGGTCTTGAAAATGCTGAGTTTGTCCGCTACGGGGTTATGCACCGTAATTCTTACATGGATTCGCCTAATCTACTGACACAGACTTTCCAGTCTCGTAAAAATCCTAATCTCTTCTTTGCCGGTCAGATGACTGGGGTTGAAGGCTATGTTGAGTCAGCAGCTTCTGGACTGGTTGCGGGTATCAATGCGGCTCGGCTGTTTAAAGGGCAAGACCCCCTCGTATTTCCTGAGACGACAGCTATCGGAAGTCTCCCTCATTATGTGACCCACACCGACAGCAAGCATTTCCAACCCATGAATGTTAACTTTGGGATTATCAAGGAATTGGAAGGTCCGCGTATCCGTGATAAGAAGGAGCGCTACGAAAAAATTGCGGAGCGCGCCTTGGCGGATCTCGAAAAAATTACATTATAGAAAAGTAAAAGACAAGCTTTAGTTCCCTCTTAGGGTAGGCTTGTTTTTTAATGATTCTACGAAGCTCATCAAATCAGGGCAGGTGCTGCTTCTGTCTAGAAATCAAAACAGCAATAGCAAGAAAGAAGAGTTTGTCTATTTTATGGAATATTGACTTTACGCCAAACTCATTTTTTATAAAGTTTTTAATGCATTTATACCTTATTTGAAAGAGCTGTTGAGCCAGCAAGTTTTTTGAGTTATAATAAGCCTATGAAATTAACAAAACGACACTTTGGTTATCTTTTTTTAGTTATCGCTCTTATTTACGCTACCGTGACGTATTGGTCAGTAGGGCAGGATATTTTATTGACTTGTTATCGGGCCAGCCTCCCATTTTTAACAGGGGCAGGATTGGCTTATATCATTAACATAGTCCTGAGTGGCTATGAAAAGCTTATGTACTTGGCTTTTGGCCGCGATATTCCAGGCAAACGCGCTATCAGTCTCGTTCTGTCCTATATGACTTTTGCGGTTGCTATTTTCCTGATTTTCTATATTGTCTTGCCAGATTTATTGACTAGTTTAAGGTCCCTCTCCAATATTGATATCAAGGGGATTGGAAAATATTTAGATGATGTGCAAAAAAGTCCTTCTATTAGAAGATTCTTAGCTTATTTTGACATTGACCTAAGCAAAACTACTAACAATCTCTTGGCCAATTACAATAAGCAGATTTCAGCAACCCTGATCGGAATCCTAACGGGTCTTTTGACTTCTGTGACAAGCTTTGCCTCCGGTCTCATATCTGTTTTTGTTAGTTTTGTCTTTTCTATTTATGTCTTAGCTGGTAAGGAAAAATTAGGCCGTCAGGGTAATATGCTGGTCCATGCTTATTTACCTAAAATTGAAAAACAGTTTCACTATGTACGTCAAATTGCCCACGAAAGTTTTCATGGTTTCTTTAGAGGACAGACGATTGAGGCCATTATTCTAGGGAGCCTTTGTTCTTTGGGGATGATTGTTTTCAAGATCCCTTATGCTGCGACAATTGGAGTACTGGTAGGTTTTACAGCTTTAATTCCAGTTGTCGGTGCCTATATAGGCTTATCAATCGGTGCGGTTTTAATTATGACCCAGTCTGTCCCACAAGCGTTCTTCTTTATTATCTATCTAGTTGTCCTTCAGCAATTTGAAGGCAATCTAATCTATCCGCGTGTCGTTGGTGGCTCCATTGGTCTTCCTCCTATGTGGGTTCTTCTAGCCATTACTGTTGGGGCATCTCTCTGGGGAATTCTGGGGATGCTGTTAGCTGTCCCGACTGCAGCAACGGTCTATAAGCTCATTAGAAATAATGTTCACGCTAAAACGGCAGCTGAAACAGCCCTTGATAGCGGTGAAAACACTTTATAACCCCTAGCTTAATAGGCTTAATCGTGCTATAATGATAGCAGATTTTTAAGAAAGTTGGACGATTGATTATGTCACAAAGTTCAAAAAATATTTTTCAACGTGTTATTGTCATCTTGACCTTACTAGCTTCTATTGTATTATTTGCTTTTATTGTCATGAATGTTTGGCACATTCAACAGGTTGCGACAAGGATTGGTTTTCACTTTACAGCTAGTAAAGGCAAGCTCGTCCAGCTGGACGATTCCGTTCAGCAGTTCGTCTGGTGGGTATCTGCCTGGATTGTCCTGCAGCTACTCTTTTTCCTCGGTCTTTTGATTCATTTCTTTAAGGCGACAAAAAATGAAGACGTATCTGGCTCTAGACGCGTTGATGATGCTCCGTCCCGAGAACGCGAAACTCCTCGCCATCGCAGACAGGCCTACGAAGATGAGGATGAAAATGAAGAAGTGGATGACGCTTTTTCAGAAAGCGAAAATACTCGTGAAGAAATCAGTTCCCAAGCAAGAGAGACGGTTATCGATAGCGAAGCAGAGGAAGCAGAAAGTCTATTAGCAGAAGAAGAGGAAGCAGAAAGTCTATTAGCAGAAGAAGAGGAAGCAGCAAATTATCGGCAAGGTCGCCGCTCTGAGCGTTACTCAGCTGACACTGAAGAATTGGAAATTCCAAGGCCAGTGGGGCGCCGCTCACGCCGTGATCGTCGTTAAAAATAGTCAAGTCACAAAAGGAAGCAGCAAGCTAGTCAGTTGCCTTCCTTTTATTATGGTTCAAAGCTTGATTTTCCACTCTCAACGTGCTAAGATAATAAAGCATTAATCAAATAACTGATGTTTGGGAAAAGCCATCATTAAAAAAAACCTGCTTTACGACACAAGCAAATTCAGGCTTTTACCCTTGGGTAGAGGCTTTTTCTTATGTGCACCAGTTGAGAAATGAGGAATTCATATATGAAACGCCAATCTGCCTTGGTTGTCTTTAGCGGCGGCCAAGATTCAACAACCTGTCTGTTCTGGGCCATGAAACACTACCAGCATGTTGAAGCCGTGACCTTCGCCTACGGTCAACGTCATGAAGAAGAAGTAGAGGTTGCAAAGGGCATTGCTAAGGAGCAAGGAATCGATCATCATATTCTTGATATGTCCCTGCTTGGGCAAATTACAACTAACGCTCTCACAACAGATATGACCATCGAATCAAAAGAAGGCGAAGTTCCCAATACTTTTGTGGATGGACGCAATCACCTCTTCCTTTCCTTTGCGGCTGTTCTAGCTAAGCAAAAAGGAATCACAGATATTGTAACAGGTGTTTGTGAAACAGACTTTTCTGGTTATCCGGACTGCCGTGATGTCTTTGTCAAATCGCTCAATGTCACTCTTAATCTAGCTATGGATTATGACTTTGTTATTCAGACACCACTCATGTGGCTAGATAAGGCGGAAACTTGGGCATTAGCTGATGACTTAGGTGCTTTTGACTATATTCGAGAAAGAACGCTGACTTGCTATCAGGGCATTATCGGTGCAGGCTGTGGAGAATGCCCAGCCTGCAAGCTCCGTCAGCATGGGCTAGATACCTATTTGGTACAAACACAAAAGGAGGTGCAGTAATGTTTTCAGCACCCAAGGAAATTAAAGAAGAAACGGGTGAGTCATTGGTTTATGCGCCCAAGCGTATTTTAGTTTCAAAATCCTTTACCTTCGATGCTGCCCACCATCTCTTTCAGTATGAAGGCAAGTGTAAATCCCTCCACGGTCACACCTACCGTTTACAAATCGCTGTCAGTGGAACGCTAGACGAGCGGGGCATGGTCTATGATTTCGGTGACCTCAAGGCTATCTACAAGGAGCATTTAGAACCTCAACTGGATCACCGCTATCTCAACGAAAGTCTGCCTTATATGAATACGACGGCAGAAAATATGGTCTATTGGATTTATAAGACAGTAGAAACTCACCTCCCTGACCAGCGTGGCCTCCAGATAGAATCCGTTCGGCTCTATGAAACCCCTAGCTCTTATGCTGAGTTTAGAAAGGAATGGGACCTAGCATGAGAAAAAAACGCAATCTCAAGCTCCCCATCTTAGAAATTTTTGGTCCAACCTTCCAAGGAGAAGGACGGGCTATCGGCCAAAAGACCATGTTTGTTCGGACAGGCGGCTGTGACTACCATTGTGATTGGTGTGATTCTGCCTTTACTTGGGACGGTTCAGAGAAGCCTACCCGTATGACCAGCGACCAAGTCATCGCCGAGCTAGACAAGCTGGGAACCTATGACTATGTCACCCTTTCGGGAGGCAATCCCTGCCTTCAGGCAGCTAATATGGCCGAATTAGTTACTAAGCTCAAAGATCGTGGGATTACTCTAGCTGTCGAAACCCAAGGATCTCGCTGGCAGGATTGGCTCCTAGATATTGACCAAGTTACTATCAGTCCCAAACCGCCTTCCAGCAAGATGGACGTTAATATGGAAACCTTGGACTTTATTGTGGGGAGGCTGGATCCTGAAAAAGTAACCTACAAGATTCCCATCTTTAACGATGAAGATTTAGCTTTCGCCAAAAAAATCCAAGCCCGCTACCAGCCTGATGTCCTTTATCTATCAGTTGGCAATCCTGAACCCAAGGCCGAGGGAGATATTGTCCGCCATCAATTGGATCGCCTGCACGCTCTTTGGGACAAGGTGGCCAAGGATGATAGTTGGGGAAACGTCCGAGTTCTGCCCCAACTCCACACCCTAGTCTATGACAACCAAAGAGGGGTTTAGAAGCTCTTGGAGTTTGCCTTTCAAACCAGCCTAATAGCTGAGAAGTAGAACGGCCAGGTACCATCATCATTAATTAACAAAATATCAAACAGAAAGAAGCAGCAGCATGACAAAGAAATCCGAAGAAACCAAAGACCTAACTCTGCTGGGCAATCAGCAGATTCCTTATGTTTTTGATTATGACCCAAGTATTCTGGAATCCTTCCAAAATCGTCATCAAGAAAATGACTACTTTATCAAGTTTAACTGCCCAGAGTTCACTTCACTTTGTCCCATTACTGGGCAGCCTGATTTTGCAACTATTTATCTGTCTTATATTCCAGATGAACTCTGTGTAGAGTCTAAATCACTGAAACTCTACCTATTTTCTTATCGCAACCATGGTGACTTCCATGAAAATTGTATCAATACTATTGGTAAAGACTTGATTAATCTCCTCAAACCGCGTTATCTTGAAGTTTGGGGGAAATTCACCCCGCGCGGTGGTATTTCCATTGACCCATATTTTAACTATGGGCGGCCAGATACCAAGTATGAAGAAATGGCTAATTACCGTCTCATGAATCACGATCTGTATCCAGAAACGATTGATAATAGATAACCAAGATACATAGAAATAGCCAGCTAGAGCAAGGATTCTCTAGCTGGCTATTGATTTAATGGCTTCATTTCCAAGTCAATTAAATGAAAAATCACCTTATTCCTGTGTGGCCGAAAGTTATAAAGCACTGGAGACAGTAATATTAATGTCTCTTAGCAGAGTTTCATTCAGTTGATCTGTACGTTTGGCTGTGATGACACCTGCCAAGATACTGTCATTGACATTTACTAGAGTGCGACCCATATCAACAATTGGATCAATGGCAATCAAAATCCCTAAAGTTGCTACCGGTAAGTTTAAGGTTCCAAGAACAATCAAGGTTGTAAACAAAGCTCCGCCGCCGACCCCTGCGACACCAAAGGAAGCAATCACATCGATTAAAATAAGAGTCAGGATAAACTGCCATGAAAAGACATTAATTCCAATAGCTGGTGCGATAATCGTCGCCACCATCGAAGGATAAACACCAGCACAACCATTTTGACCGATGGTTAATCCGAAACTAGCAGCGAAGTTTGCGATGGTCGAGTCAACTCCGAGAGACTCTGTTTGGATTTTAACATTTAAAGGAAGTGTACCTGCACTGGTTCGCGAGCTAAAGGCAAATATTAAAGCAGGCCAAGCTTTTTTGTAATACACAATAGGGTTGATACCATGGACTAGCAATAAAATGGTATGAACCAAGAGTACGACAACTAAAGCGACGTAGACTGCAACAATAAAGATACCCAGCCGTCCAATTGTTTTTATAGAATTAACTGCACTTGCATTTGTAATAAGTGCAAAAATACCATACGGTGTTAGCGAAAGGACAAGCTTAACGATGCGATTAATAATCAATTGCAGACTTTTGATGAGTTTAGCAAAAACCCCAGCACTCTCTGGATCTGATTTTCTGACAGCTAGATAGGCGACACCTACAAAAATAGCAAAGATAACAACAGCAATAGTACTTGTTGCACGTGTTTCCGAAAAATCAGCAAAGATATTGCTTGGTAGGAAATTTACAATTTGCTGAGGCAGTGTCAGGCCTGTGAGTTCATCTTGATGTTCCTGAATATTGGCCAAAGTCGCTTTATCGGCAACCCCTGAAAAATTAGCCCCCTGTAACCTAAATGAGATGGTCGAAAGGTAGCCAATCAAAGAGGCAACAGCAGTCGTCCCTAACAAAACAGTTAAGGTTGTTCCCGCAATTTTTTTAATATTTTGCGCGATTTCTAATTGGGTAAAAGCGCTGACGAGAGAGATGAAAACCAAAGGGATAATCAGCATCTTTAAGAGACTGACATAACCATTGCCCACGATACCTAACCAATCGAGTGCTGTTGAAAGGGCCGGATGATCAGAACCCAGACTTAGCTGCAGTAGTAGTCCAAAAATTGTTCCGGCAATCAAGGCAGTGAAAACAAGTGCTGTAAATCCTGTCTTTCTACGATGCAAATAAGCCAAGACGGCTAAAACGATGACACCAAGCCCCACGATCAACCCTGCTAAAGCATTTTCTGTCATAGTGACCTCCTTTATAATAATAGGCAAAGTCATTGCTAAACAGCTTTTAACAATGACATAGATGTTTTCAATGAATGAGTAAATTATAGTTCGCCTATCTTATAAATTCAACAGATTCGGTTATTCTAATTTTCAATCTCTGCGATAAAGAATTTCTATCACTGAAAACATGCTTAGTTTTCTAGTTAATCAGAAAGACATAAAAACCTCACCCTCTTAGTAAATTATAGGTGAGGTAAATTAGGTGCTTGGTTAAATTCTATTATTTTTACATAATTAATAATACGTAAGTTTTATAGATTATCTAGAGCATTTTTTTGCTCATCATTGACGATATGGGTATAAAGGTCGGTAACCTGAGTCGAAGCATGACCGAGTTGGTGACTGACGAGTACTTGGGATTTGGTAGCATCATAGAGACGAGTAGCTAGCGTGTGACGGAGCTTGTGGGGAGTCACACGAACTTTGAAATCTTCGGAATACTTAGCCACCATCTTTTCGATACTGGAGGCATCAATACGGTTAGGAACCCCACGATATTCAGAAAGAAAGAGGGCAACATCTTGTTTTTCGGCCTTGTAACGATTTTTTCGGATTCTTAGATAATCCTCTAAATAAGATTTGGCAAAGCCAGCAACATTGACGGAATCTCGCTTACCACCCTTACGAGTGACTTCAATAACCATCATATTGAGGTTGATATCTTTCAGATCAAGATTGACAGCTTCTGACAAACGCACACCAGAAGCCAGCAGCAGGGCGATAATGGCTAGATCACGTTCCTTATTTTTTCGGAAAGATGATTTGGCCCGATTGGAAAGCTTGCCTTCATAATCTTTGTCGACATAATCCAAAAATTCCATGGTTTCATCACCTAGGAAGAGCTTCTGTTTGATATTTTCCGCCCTGGCAGCAAGTGTTTCTTTTTTCTTTTTAGTGGAGACTTTTTTCATAACATTGCGGTAGAAATAAGGCTCACCCTGATCATTTTCAACCTCCTCAGTCAGATATTTATAGAGACTGGAGAGGGCCGATAAAGTACGGTTGATAGTGGTCTGTGACACCCCGTTTTTGGTCGAATAGGTATTGAGTGACGGACGTTCGCGCAAGTAAAGGATAAAGGATTCCATGTCTTTTTTAGTTAATTTCTCTAGAATCTCTAGCGGAATGTCAGCAAGCTTATCAGTCTGAACAATGTCAGCATCAATCAGCCATTCGAAAAAACGACGGTATTCCTTGAGATATTCATATAAAGTCGTCAGACTGTAAGGAACAGCTAATTTGGATTGATAGTATTCCAGAACATACCATGGCATAAGAGCCTTTAATTCCTCGATTTTTTCTAATAAGCGTTGACGTTTCATAAGTTCATTTTCCTTTGTTTTTTAATCGTTTTTATCCAGATAGTAGTATATCACGCCTGTATATGTTTTTCAAGAAAATTACAGTTTTTCGGAAAGAAGTTATAACAAATACCCGAAACGATTAATACCTACGTTTTTCAGTCACAACTAAACCCAGCCACATAAAAGACATTCAGGCAGCTGGGTCTTATTAAAGGCTGGTCTTATATCCCTAATTTTTTCGCTTCTTGCTCAATATCTAGTAGGAAATCTTCTGTTTCCTCCTTTATGATTTTAGAAATGATCTGGCCGTCTTTCATGAACAGGCAGCGTTTTCCATAGGAGGCTACATGGCTGTCATGGGTGATGAGGATGATGGTCCTTCCTTCTTGGTTTAGTTGTTGGAAAATGCCCATAACCTCTTGGCTCATTTGGGAATTGAGGGCTCCTGTTGGTTCGTCCGCAAATATGATGCTAGGCTGATTAATAAGCGCCCGACAGATACTGGCACGCTGGAGCTGACCGCCCGATACCTGACGAATATCCGCATTTGCCAAATCTGCTATTGCCATCTTTTCAAGTAAGTCATAGGCACGTTGGTAAATCTCTTTTTTGGCTTGCTTTTTTAGCTGGAGAGCTGGCAAAACGATATTGTCAATAATCGACAAGTTACTGAGAAATTGACTTTTCTGAAAAATAAATCCCATATTTTCTAGACGCAATTGACTTAATTGGTTGTCAGATAACTGGCTGAGTGACTGATTATTAAGGGAGACATCTCCGTGCTCGATTCTGTCTAAACCGCTGATTTGGTAAAGAAAGGTTGTTTTTCCACAGCCTGATGGTCCCATGATGGTCACAAAATCATCTTTATGAACGGTTACATTGATATCGGTTAAAACTTGGTTCTTTCCGAAAAATTTAGATAAATGCTGAATGCTTAACATGGTATGGACCTTTTTCCTTTCTGATGACCGAGTTATCCGTTTCTATAGGCTAAGAATGACTGCTTTTTAACAGGAATGAGTGCCATATAAGTGAGGATGGCAATAATAAGGAACAAAACGCAAAAATAAACGGCGAGTTCGGTCCAGCTCATGGCGACAAATGATAATTGCTGAATACCAGAATTTAGCAGACCAAACAGACTACTAATAAAGGGTTCTCCTAGATACTGTACCAATAAGATTCCGCTGAAAGCACCAAGCAAGGAGCTGATGGCTAGCGGATAAAGTTCCTGTAAATAGACAGAGCTAAAGGATAATCCCAACGTGCGCTTAAATACGAATTCTTTGAGGTTGCGTTTGACATGTAAACTTAAGAATAAGAATAGAAGGCTGCTAAAAATCAGCAAACTTATTCCTAAAGTGGTATTTGAAGCCTTTTGCAGCTCTTGAATCATTCCGCCTAGGGTTTGCTGAACAATTCCTTTGGTATCGTTAATGCGGTAGCCTTTCTTACCAAGCTTTGATATCAATAGTTGCAGTATTTTTTCCTTCTGATGGTGGTTGGTCAGCCGGAGGTAGAAAATGTATTTTTGCGAATGTGCCTGACCGAAATCACTGGGCAATTTCGCTGTTTTTCCGCCATTCGTAATATCCTGATAGAGTCCGACGATTTTTGGAGAAATGGATTGCCCATTCACTGTAAGAGTGAGCTTGTCTCCTAGACCCTTCCCTAATTCCTCGGCTGCCAAAAGAGACAGAGCAATTTCCTGATTATTTCTGGCTACGTGTCCTTGGATATAATGCAGTTCTTCTCCTGCATCCTGCCCCATATCTACTGGGAGGCTAACTGTATCTCCTTGTGATGAGGTGGCTTGCAGTTGTGTTCTCCTGATTTCAGAGAGAGATACAGAGTGGCTCTGCGAGAGCTTTTGTAGGGTCTGTCTCGCAGTTTTTGCTCTTGCGTCGACCCCTTCTCCTTCTGTTACTTCCAAAGAAATATCGTATTTGGCGCTCCCCATGTAGGTAATAAATTCTGGCGCATTCATGGTATGAATAAGACGAGAAGGCAGGAGGATAGTTAGACTTATGAAAAGACAGAGCCAAAACGGAAAAGCATAACCGTTTTTGAGCTTTCTTTTTGTTATTAAGAGGTTGGCAGACAGATGGCGGACAGGAGGAAATTTTCTTTTTCTCCTACGCGAGACAAACCCATTTTCCTGAACAAGGAGATCCACAACACTTGCTTTTTTAATACGATTCAAAATTATCCAGGAATAGAAAGTGATGACAAAGAAAAGTAAGATTGCAATCACAAAGCCTAACATGCCATCGACTAATGAGAGAGCTGTCTGGCCAAAGGTTTCCCTGATTCTTTGCGTCGTTACAGGTAGAAAAACAAGAGCCAGAGAATAGCCTATTAAACTGCCTAAGCCAGTCGTCAAGACTATCTTTTGTAGATAGAGCTGTTTGATAGTCTTGTTGGGCAAACCAATAGCCTTTAAAAGTCCGATCTCGCCGCTTTCAGCCTCAATCTCTGCCAGTAAGATAAAGCGAAGGCAAATCAGTGTAATAACAAGCAGCAAACCTCCCGCTAGAAAGTAGATGGCTGCAGTGGCCAAATCTGTTAAAGCACTGAGAAAAAAGAGTATGCGATAAGTCAAGGATGGCCCGTTTTGTGGTAAACTTGCTTTCTTATAGGCCGATTGATAGCTGTCTGCTTGACCTGTATCGTTAAAGTAAGTTTCGATGATGACTTCTTCTTGAGAAAGATTTTTTGTTAACTCTGCAAAGTCAGCATCGCTCACTAAAAATCGTGTAGAGGAAGCCAAGGTTGAATTCATCTGTGCATCGTGAGCAACCTCTGTAATAGTAAAGTTTTTGCTAAATGCGCCTTCTTGAATACGAAGCCGATCACCGATTTTCATAGAAAATTGATCCCGCAAAAGTTTTGGAACGGCTACTTCTCCCGATTTTAACGCTATTTTTTCATGCTGTGCATTTAAGAGCAGATCGTAGGTTTTATTCTGTTTGACAAAGCTAATATCCAGCTGTGAATCCGCTAAGGCATCGCGCTTTTTGTTTTGGTGATAAACGGTCAGCTGCTTTCCTTCGACATTTAATAGCTGCACAGTCTGCCAAGCTTTGACACCTGAGTATGATTGATTAAATTGATCAATCTCTTCTTGGTTTAGCTGACCGCGATGCATTTGGATGAAATGAGGCGGCTGGGCTACTTGGTACATGTCAGAAATGCTGGATACCGTCTGTTTTATGAGAAAGAAAACGCTACAAACGATAAAGAGAGACAGGCTAGTCAGACCAATTAACAACAAATTTTTGATAGGATGCTGCTTGAGATCGCTTTTTAGGAGTTTGTAGAACATGTGACACCTCCTTACTCTACTTTCATTTGCTTGATTGAGCGATTGCTGCCGATCAACAGTGAACTAAGGATCAGGCCAATTCCTGAAATAATCAACATAAGCCCGATTCCCCTGCCTGCTCCGCTTCCAATCAGTTGTCCAATGGTTCCTGCTAAGGCACCTTGTTTGGCCATCAGGGGTTCAAATAGATGGTCTGCCAGAAAACCTGCACACAGATAGGCAATAATGGTACCGAATTGGGTGATAAAACTAATCATTCCCCAGATTCTGCCCTGTAATTCATTAGGAATGGTTACTCTGACCAGCACATCGGCACAGGTATTGACAAAGGCCAAAGTCATAAAGAAGAGGAAAATTGTGATACCGACCCACCATATATTCATGACAAAACCGGATAATCCAATGAAAAGACCTGCTAATAATCCAGTCCGTGCTAAAATGACTGCATGCTGCCGATGAATGCCTTTGATCCCAATCCAGAGACTGCCGACTAAGAGTCCTACTGTGCAAAGAGCTTCCATGATTCCAACAGTTTGCGTATCAGCCATATTCAATACCAGAGGTTCAACTAAAATTTGAACTAGTCCGATAAAGAAACAAACCAAGGTCATCATAGCAATTAAGGATTGCAACCCCTTATAGCTCCGGCTAAGCTTCCAAGTTTCTCCAAATGAAATCCTCTCTTTGTCTTTTTGTTTTGAAATTTTTATTCCTTTTTTAACACAGAAAATCAAGAGGACAGCTACTAGGAAAGATAGGATATCCAGCCAAAGAATAAAGCGAATATCAAAGTAGGCTAGAAAGAATCCAGCTAAGGCAGGAGAAATTAAATAACGTGAACTAGCTGCCAGTTGAATCATGCCGCTTGCCTTGGCATACTCATCTTTGGTCAATAAATCGCTCACTGTTGCACGATAGGCTGGCTCAACCAGTGATGAAAAGACAGCACTAATGGTTACACCGATATAGATGGGGCTTAAATTGGCTGAGCCGATATTCAAATTCAGCACGATATAAAGCAAGCCTAGGACTGAGAAGCTATCGCCAATCATCATCAAGAGTCTCCGGTCATAACGATCTGCTAGATAACCTCCGACTGGCGCTAATAAAACGGTGGGCAAAAATGCCAGTAAGGTTATGAGAGAAACTGCTGTCACACTGTTGGTAACTTTTAAAGCGTAAATGGTCATAGCAAAGGCAGACATCCCTCCGCCAATACTGGAAATCAATTCCCCAAACCATAGGGTTAAAAATTTTTTCAATTTTGCTCTCCTTTAAATAATATCTTTATATGTCGACCAACGGTCGGTTGCGGTCAAAAATAAAATTGCAGCAAGGGCAATTTTATCTTAGTGAATAACTCAATTCTCAATACCAAGTTGCTTGAAGAGGAAGAATTGAAAAGCCTCAAGCAATTGCTGCTGCTCCTTCTTATCCAGCTGAAAAATTCCGTCATCAAAGAGTGTTGCTACAGCAGCAAGTACGATTTGCACCAGTTGTTTAGGATAGGGACAGTCAAATTGGCCAGCTTGCACCCCTTCTTCAATAATGCCTGTTAGCAGAGGCGTCACTTCGTGCAGGATAGCTTGTAAGGATTTCTGATGGAGGAGAGCATTTTTGGGTTTGTGCATATCTTCCAGCAGCCTTCCGCCATAGATATCTGTAATATTCATACTTTGGAAAGCCTCTACCAGCTTGTCCTTTGGATCCTTGTTTGGCTTATTGATAACGGCTGCTACTCTTGATTTTAGAACGGCAGTCGCTTCATCTACAACAGCTTCCAGTACTTCTTCCTTAGATTTAAAATAGTAATAAAATGTCCCCTTGGCAATCCCAACGACCTTTAAAATATCGCTGACACTTGCCTTTTCGAACCCTTTTTCTTGAAATAATTGGGTAGCAGCTGTGAGAATCTCACTTCGGCGCTCATCGTACCCTTTGACAACTCTCATGCTTCCTCCTTTGTCTCCAATCGACCGCCGGTCGATCCCTCAAATACAGCATAACATTCCTTTGTATATCTGTCAAACCTAAATATAGCCTGTTATCAAGAAAATACGTTCTGCAGCCCTATAGGAACGATCAACTAAGGTATTTAATGCTAGTAACTGATAAAAAATCCCTGCGCAGGCAGAGATTTTTTAGGAATGGTTCATGCAGTACTTTTTTAGTTTATATTCAGTAGTTTTATCTGATTCATCTGACTAAAAGTTTTTCTTTAGCTTTGCTTATTTTTGCTAACCCATCCAATGGCATCTTTTGGTGGATTCTCTTCATCGATCCAAATAAATTCAATGCCAATCGTTGAATTATTTTTATATTTTGTTAAGCGCACTGCGTTGATTTCTAATTCAACCAATCGTTCATAAGTTAAACGTTCCCTATCGTTTAACTGAAAAACTCCCTTTAAAATCCACTCGCCTAATATACCTTGCTTTTGTGTTGACTGGATTGCTTTGCCGTTATCTTGATTGATATAAGCTTCCACTTCGTCGCCAGATGGTAAAAATTTCAAGATAAATTTGCGTTTTTCTTTATTTAAAGCAAGTTTGTTAGATCCTTTTATAAAGGTACCGATGTCTTTTCCGAAAAAATCTGGATTTTCTTTATGAAAATTTCTTGAATCTGGAATAGGGATATAGAGTTCACTAACAGGACGGTAAACCATATGCTCTACTTCTTTTGTTAACTCCTGATTTTTAATTTTTTCCACAAGATAAGCCATAAGCTCATTTCTAACAGATTTCATATCAATGGTTTTATCCAATAAAATTTTTTCTAGGTAAGAAATTACTGTTGATAATTGGGGTTCTGGCAAACTATCAGTGAATTTATCCTTCAAACTATTAATACGTTTCTGACGGGTACCCTTAGATAACTTACTTCCGCCATCAAAAGCATTATAACCAGAACTTTCCTCAACTTCATTCTTAGCATTTGGAATCATCCAAGAAACAGTTTGTTCAATCTTATCCTCTGTCGGTGTAATTTGTGATAATTCATGTAAATGCTCAAAAAGATAAAAAGGATCTTCTATATAAGAAACATTCCATGTATCAACAATAATTTTCTTATTGTTAAAGGTCATATGAAGCTGACTGTCTGCGGCTGTATACTTGTAGGTATGATTCCCATCAGTAAATCTAAAATTAGTGGGATTATTTTTATTTGTTGAACCTAAAATCTCAATAGTATCAATATTAATCGGAAGATATGATGTTTCACCGACAAAAATCTTAGGGCGCTGTCCTTTCGTTGTTGGCATTAATACGTGATAAACAGATTCTACCGATACATCATCTGATTGAAAGCCTTTTATCTGAGATTTAGAAGATTCAATACGCTGATTTCTCAAACGAGCAATTTCATAAGCTAATGCTTCGTAGTACTCCTTATTTACTTCGTCCGCTTCCTGCTTAGTTTCAGAACTATCAGCGTATTTCTTGATAGCATTTAAAATGTTTGTCCAATTTTGAGAGTCTTTCTTAAACTGTGCCACTTTCTGATCGCCAGAATTAATACCAAAAGATTTAATTCCAACCAAATACTTACGCTTATTATCTAGCATCAAAGAGGCATCGTATGATGTATTAGCTATGTCTTCAGCAACTGCATTAAATGCTTTCTGAAAAACCGTTTCTTGAAATTTAGAGTTGACAATTGGAGCTACATATTCCTGCGCAACTTTGCCAGTATCACTATCAGCTTTTTGTGAAAAAGCTTCACTTAAACTTGCAAAATTAGTAATTAATGTTTGATAACGTTCCTTATCTGACCGACGTAAATCCTGCCACATGATTTAACCCCTTTATTTTGTTAATCTCAGTATACCAAAAAGAAGCAAGTTTTCCACTTACTTCTTCTAATTATTCGTAATTAAGCTATAAAAAGCACCATTTTTTTTCTTCTTAACAAAAGTTAAATAATCCTCAGCTGTAAGAATCGGTAACTGTTCTTCTAAACTGTAAACATAATTCTCAGCCTCTTCCTCGTTTACAAAATAATTAACTAGATAAGACTGACCGTCAAAAGGCCCATTCATTTGTGTATAAATTAAGCCAACTTTTCCCGTTCTATCAAATTGTGACACCCCCTCAGAATGATTTAAAGCGTAAGCGATCTTTTCCGCAATTCGCTTAATAACTGGGACAACAACACTGTTTCCAGCCTGCTTGTAAAGCTGGCCGTTGGAAACTTCTTCCGGAATTCTAAACTCTTTAGGATAGCCCTGTGCATTAAAAGTCTCTTTTGGTGTTAATTTACGAATTTCACCGCTATCCGTTAAAATCAAAGGGACATTGTGTCCGCCTGTTCCCATATTAGCAGTCAGCGTAGGAACTACGCCGGTTTTATTCTCTCTAACATACTGACGGCGCCATTGATAAACTGTATCTTGACTGGTTATACTATTTCTCAGCTGATCATAAAAATTTTGACGCCCTTCACGGTAATAATAAATATCATCTTTCTTACTCGAAAAATCAATAATATCTTTGAGCGTCCTAGTTAATACCATTTCATCTGGAAACTCAAATAAATCATATGCTTCTTTGCTGTCAAATCCAACAATATAAATGCGCTCACGATTTTGTGGCACATTTCCATAATCCTTACCGTTCAGAACTTTCCACTTTATAAAGTAATTGTTATCCGTCAAAGCTTCTCTGATAACTTTAAAAGTATTGCCATGATCGTGACCAACCATATTTTTTACATTTTCAATAAAAATAGCTTTTGGTTTCCTTGCCTCTATCATACGAAGCAGTTCAAAAAATAAGTCGCCGCGATCATCTTCAAAGCCTTTGCGATAGCCAGCTATAGAAAAAGCCTGACAAGGGAATCCCCCTACAATCACATCAACCTCATCTCTGATATCATCAGCGGATACGGCATGAATATCACGTGAATCCAGAGGGATATCGGGATAATTCAATGCATAAGTCACCCTGGCATATTTATCAAATTCATTTGCAAACACCACTCTGAACTCGTTGGTTTGTTCAAAACCCAACTCAATTCCGCCGACTCCTGAAAAGAAAGCAGCAATATTATACTTTCTATCCTTCGCAGAACTTACAGAATTTGTCATGTAAGCACCTCTTTCAAAATTAGTTTAACCCATACAGTATAACATTAAATCAGCAAAATTGCAGCCACTTTATTATATATCCTTTTTCTTTTCAAGAATTCTTTCGATTAAATCCGCACAGGAAACAACATCTGTTCTGATGTCTTTTTCCCAGAATCGTAATACTGTCCAGCCATCATCTTCTAATTTCGCTGTAACTTCCGCATCTCTTAGCTATATTTCTTTCAATTTTAGGTAACCAATAATCTCGTCTGCTTTTAATTTGCTTTTTACGGTTCTCCCAGTCAAAACCATGCCAAAATTCTCCGTCACAGAAAACGGCAACCTTTTTACCTTTAAAAACTATATCTGGCTTTCCAAAAATGGTTTTTACATTTTTTTGGTAACGTAAACCACGAGACCAAAGTTCTTTTCTTAAAGCAGTTTCTATCTTTGAGCCATTGCTTTTTATTGCCTGCATGTTTTTTCTGCGTTGTTCAGGCGTATGATTATCCATATGTTCCACTTCCTTACTAAAATAAATGATAAATAAGTTTTTAAGTTTATAACCTATTGTAATATGTTAAAATTAATTAATGATAATATTACAAAGGAGAAATTATGGCTAAAGCTGGCGATTGCTACACAGTTACCCTAAAAGAAACAAATGTGAGATGGGGAATCCATCGATATACAAATACAAGACCGACCATCTCTGGAGAGTGCTACATTCCGGTACCAAGTTCAGATGCACGTAATATTGGAGTATATAATTCAAATTATACGAATGGTGAAGATATATTAGGATACAATATCTTTAACGCTGTATCTTCAGATGGCTATTTTACTGGAAAGGTTAAGGCATCAGGATGCCGTCGCACTGGAAGTCGCTATGCTAAAAACCTATCTGGAGCTGGAGATCTAAAAGCTTTCTCTGATTGGTTTCAGCAAATGAACGTACAGCCAGGAACGAGAATCAAAATAGAGTGGGTCAGTCCAAGCAAAATTCAGTTCACAATAATGTAACCTTGATAACTGGCCTAAGAACCAATTTGTTAGCTAAACAACTATATTATAATTATACCAAAAAAGCACAGTCCACTTCTTTTCGACTGTGCTTTTTATAAACCTGTTCGATAGCTTTCTGATTTGGCATTACCGACAAATTTTTACTGATTTGTTGTAGGGGGTTGGTATATATTAGCCACATCTTATCAGTCAACGCTTTTGAGTGCTTCTAACATGTCAACCTTCTTTAGTCTGTGATTGACCAGCCAGCCTAATGCACTTAGAATCACGATAATGGCTACCACTGGAATGAGATAGACAGACCAAGTTAACGAGTCATTAAAGCTGAAATCATTTCCACCCATCTGGCTGATCAAAAGTCTGTGGAGTCCAAATCCACCAATAAGCCCTACCAGAATACCGATTAGCGACAGGGCGATGGTCTCACGATAGATATACATGGTGACCTCTTTACTGTGGAAACCAAGCACCTTGATGGTTGAGAGTTCACGAATACGTTCGGCAACATTGATGGTGGTGAGATTGTATAAAATCACAAGGGCCAGTAAAATCGAAACGATAATCAAAATCAGCATGACGCTGTTGAGAGAGTCCACTACTTTTTCCAGAGAATTGACCATGGCAATATTCTGTGAAACAGCTTCTACTCCTTTAACATCCAACAAATCAGTCGACAGTTTTTTTACCTTGCTGTCTGAACTATTTTTAACCTGTAAGAGATAGGCGTTGGTTGATAGATCAGTCTTAAAGGCTTTTTGGTAGTAATTCTGTGTCATAAAGATAAAATGGCCTGTATAGATCTGAGCAATGCCAGACACTTTCAAGGAGACTTTATGGCCATCCTTATCGATATAATCAAAGTGATCACCAACCTTTACCTGATAGAGTTGGGCAAGTTTTTCAGATAGAATAACCCCATCATCTGATAGTTTGAGCCTTTGGCCTTTGGATGATGATAGATTAATCATGCCAGAAAAATCTTTACCTGATGTTACTAAGCTTGTCACCGTCTGCTCTTCCGTAACATTTTTCATGCTCTGCTCGCTCTTTTCATAGTAGATGTCTAAGTTTTTACCGAAGTCTTTGGAAGCAATGGCTTTTTTGACAGCTGCTTTCTCCTGCGATGAGGCTTGTTTGTTGCGAACGGCAATCATGTCATAGGAGAAAATCTGTCCAAACTGCTTGTCGGCAACTCCGGAAATGGACGACTGGATGCCCAATCCAGCAAATAATAAAGCAACTGAGCCAGCCACCCCAAAGATGGTCATCAGCATGCGCTGTTTATAACGAAAGATATTGCGTGCGGTTACCTTGTGGGTGAAGCTGAGACGATTCCAAAAAAAAGTCAACCGCTCTAAGAAAATTTTAGAACCTGCTGCTGGCGGTTTGGGCAGCAAGAGCTGGGCTGGTTTATCGCGCAGTTCACGATAGGCCACCCAGAAAGCTGGTAGAATACTGGAGAGAATGGCTAGGCCCAATGCTAAGAGAATGTAAGAAGCATGAGGAGACAATTTCATCTTATTTAGGGTCAGATCGCTCATAGCGATATTACCGATATTGACAGGGAGGTAATAGGTACCTGCTATCACTCCTAGGATTGTTCCGACGATACCAGCTGTAGCGCCATAAACCACAAATTTACGGATGATATCTCGATTGGAGTAACCAAGAGCCTTGAAGAGCCCTGAATTTTGTCGTTCCTCATCGACAAAGCGCGTCATGGTCGTAAAGGTGACCATGGCAGCAACTAGATACAAAACAATGGGGAAAAGATCGGCGACGATTGAGATACTATCAGTTGTTGCCGAAAAAGAGGTATAGCCATCGCCACCTGGAAGCGTAGAGCGTGTATAGCTGGTGTAGGTTGGTTCTGTTAACCGGTTCTTTTCTTTTTGGGCGGCAGCAATCTTTGCTTGCGCCTGACTTATTTGCTTGCTGATCTCTGCTGCTTGCTGAGGTGGTAATTGAGCTTGAGTACCTGCTTGTGCTAATTGTTCCTTGGCCTTATCTACCTGAACTTGCTTCTTATCAATTTTTTCCTGAGCATCAGCTTTGAGGTCAGCCAAACGCTTGGCACCATTATCCTTTAGCAAGTCATCCAGGTCTTTTTGGTGGTCGGCTAGTCTTTTCTCATAGGTGTTTTTAAAGGGATTAAGTCCAGCCAGATCATTATAGCGAATACGAGCGATACTGTAGACATCACTGTCGAAGGCTTTTGGTAAAGTAACAGCATACCCTGATAGACTGCCGTCACCAGCTGTTGAGCTGCCCAAGCTTGTTTTAGAGAGGATCTCTGTTGAGTTGACAAAGCCCGTGATCGTGTAGGTATCATATTTTAATGAAGTTTTATTGCCCCTTTTAAAAGTAATGTGGTCACCAATTTTATAATCCTTACGGTAAGCCTTGGAGAGGGCAATTTCCTTGGCCTTTTTAGGAAACCTTCCTGATATGAGTTCATAGCGAGAGATATCATTAACGGCATTATCGTAGGAGAAAATACGGACAGCATCAGAATGATCTTTGATCGTGACATCATCCAGATAGCCGTACTCTACCTTTGCCTCTTTGATAGTAGACAGTTCCTTTTGGTCGTCCTTACTCAGTCCATAATCGGCCATAACGCTTAGATCCATCGTGTGATACTTGGATAAGTAGTCACTGGCAGTTGTTTGCATATCGGGTGTGGTCGACTTGAGGCCGACTAGAGCAAAGGATCCCAGCATCAATAAGAGCACAATTGAAATAAAGCGTCCCTTGGATCCTGTAATAGCCTTGCGCATATCTTTCCAATAGATTTTTTTAGACATAGCTCCCTCCTAGTATTCCAGGCCTGCAATATCTTGCGGATGATTATTAGTTTTGATAGATTTTACGGTAGCATCCCGCATATGAATCACACGATCGGCAATAGGTGCTAGAGCTGAATTATGGGTTACGATGATGACCGTTGCGCCTTGCTGACGAGACATATCCTGCAGGATTTGCAGCACCTGTTTACCAGTTTGATAATCAAGGGCACCGGTCGGTTCATCACACAGCAGAATCTTTGGCCTTTTAGCTACGGCGCGTGCAATGGAAACACGCTGCTGCTCCCCGCCAGATAATTGCGCTGGAAAATTGTTGATCCGTTTCTCAAGTCCGACTTCTTTTAGAATCGTTACAGGATCCATAGCATCTTTGACAATTTCTGAGGCTAATTCGACATTTTCCTTGGCCGTCAGATTGGCTACCAGATTGTAAAATTGAAAAACAAAGCCCACATCATCGCGGCGGTAATTGGTCCGCTGGTGCGAATTGAGCTGAGCAATATCTGTGCCATCAATAATGACCTGCCCTTCATCATTGGTATCCATTCCTCCCAGAATATTGAGCAGGGTTGATTTCCCTGCCCCTGATGATCCCAGAATAATCACTAACTCTCCTTTTTCAATCTCGAAATTGACATCATCATTAGCTGAGATAGTGGTATCCCCCATATGATAACGCTTAGTAGAATGTTTAACTTCGATATAAGCCATCTCTTTCCTCCTTAATTGGACACATTGTTGATTTATAACAGGAAATATTATATAATCAGTCTGTTGATTTAACAAGAACAAAAATAAACAAAGTGTTGATTTAAGGAAAGCATATGGCTCAAAAACGACAGACTGAAACCAAAAACTATCTCAAGAAGGCTCTAATCCGCCTACTATCGGAAAAGGATTTTGAAACGATTACTATCTCGGATTTGACCAAGACAGCGGGGATTAACCGCGGGACCTTCTATCTCCATTACTTGGATAAATATGATATGGTCAATCAGATGAAAGAGGAAATGCTGACTCAGCTCTTTAATATCTTACTGCAGGAAGATTTAGATGAGGATCCTAGACCTGTGATAAAAGAGGTGCTTGACTATCTTGTCAGGGATTTTGACTTTGTCTCTGTGATTGCAAAAACTTCTTATGTTAATTTCTCCCAAATCATCAAAGATTTTGTTTTTCAGCTTATTATCAGCTACCCTAACTGGAAAAAGACTATCGCCCAGCATTACGATATTCCGGAAGACTATGCCTTAGAAGTTTACCTAGCCAGTAGTGAAAGCCTCATTACCTATTGGATCAATCAAGGAGCCGACAAAAGTACAGCTGATATGGCTGATATCATCGTAAAAGTACTATTTGTAGATGAACCTATTTAAAAACAGCTCACATTGAAGTGAACTGTTTTTAGAGATACCAATTGAAATAAAGATGCGCTAGGTCTTTTTATATGGAATTGAAATGCATTAACTAAACTATCACACTAATAAGATACCATAGACTAACAAAACACTGATGATGCTGAATAGGGACCCAATCAGATAATATTCTGCAAAAGCTTGGCTTTTAGAGATTTTATCGTAGCGAGCAATAGACTTAGCCGTAAATACCAGCCCTACGGCTGCAAATTGTCCAAACAATAAGAAAATCCCCATAATTAGGCGCTCCAATAACCCAATAAGAGCGCCAGCTCCAGCTACGGTTTGTTCATCCGCTCTTTCAGGAACTTGGTACTTGCTGAAAAAGAGTTTAAACACGATGTTGATCGGCTTAGTAATCAAGGTTAAAAATAGTCCTAAACGAATCAGTTCACTGTTTTGACTGATGAGTAAGGTTGCCTCTGGCTTGAGCCAGAGGTAGATCAAAAAGATAGCCAGATAGTGCAAGATCTGATCACCGACAAAAACAGCTTGCTGCCAAGATGGTTTGCGCATGTTCGGTAGGAAATAAAATTTAGCACTATCAATGATAACATGGCTCAGCCATACCAGCAAAAAATAGTCTCCTGCTTGTGGATCCAAAATAAAACAGAGCAAGAGAGGCATGGCGACAATAATAAGATGCTGCGCTAAGGCTTGGATGCTGTAAGATTTCTGATCGGCTATCCTCTGACTTTGCCACTGAAAATCTGCTAGGAAATGAGCCAATAAGGTCAAGGTTAGCAAAGGATTCTTTATGAGGTAATCCGAGAAAGTCAAAGATTCAAGCATGGTTCTCCTCCTTGCGACTCTGTTGTTGATGATCGCTTTTGCTTTCTGCAATGATCAAATGTGCTGCGGTTTTGCGATTTCGTAAATAATGTTTTAGTCCGCTCGCTTTCAGGCGTTTACTAAAGCCGCTGGGCTTGATCCCTAAAGCATCAGCAATGATTTGATGCTCAAATTGTTCTTGATAAATCCGCTGTTTCAACAAGGCTCTTAAGATCGCTTGCTGGTTTGCTGTCCACTTCGATTTGATAAAATCTCCAGAGGATAGCAGACTATTGACGCTTTCTTGAAGCAACTGGTCATCACAGGACAGAGCGATACGGGCAACCCCATAATCAGTCTTATCGTGAACATGGTTGATAGCTTCACGAGCCCGCCAAAAGGCTGGACCGTCCGAACCGATACTTTGTTTCTCATTAATCGGAGTCAACATCTCTCCTAATCCTAATCCAAAACGAACCTGAATAGGAAACAGCTCCATCTGTATGCTATCAATAATCTGGAAAATATTATCACTAGGTTGTAATAAAGCCTGAAATTCATCACCCGTTGTCACTGTAAAGGGTGAGACGATTACAGAAGCATAGTCCTTATTAATGACCTGCATCAAATTCAGCAGCTCCTCCTGCACCCGAGCGCGGTCTTTGAGTCCTTTAGAATTGATAATATCGCCAATAAGAGCAAGGTAGGTCATGGTCTTCTCCTTTTATTTTTGTCCATTATAACAGACAAAAATAAAAATGTCCATAAAAATAGACATTTTTATTTTTTCCTAATTTCCTTTATCACTCAGTCGCAGCTGAGTCCCACCTAGGGTGGTAAATGACCAAGCCGTCTTTACGGAAGATAAGAACTCCTCTATTAGCTAGTCCGTAGACAAGAGCATAGAGAAGGATGGACAGGCAACTGATTAATGAAGCAGCCCAGGAAACACGAGCCAACTGAGTATAGTGGTAAGTTATCTTGACTTTATGAGTTCCCTCAGGAAAATGAATGGTCGTAGCACCGGCTTTACTGAGGGTCGTCGGTACTTCTTGACCATCAACAGTGACGATCTGCCCCTTATAGCGATAAAAAGGGAGTTCGATCCGCTGTTCACTGCCCGTATTGTTCGTAATCTCCCCTGTCGCATAGCTATCTCTGAAACGAAATTGAGATTCTAAAAGGATATCACTGTCTTTAACTATAACCTGATGCCCCAGCTTTTTACCAGTATCTGCTGTTTCATTTTTTTCTTTGGTCGACCTATTTGCATAATCCCTGAGAGCTATAGAATTGAGAACTTTCTTTTGACTGTTGCGATGAGATAATTCGCTAAAAATGACCGGCTTATGACTGGACAGGGTTTTGAATATCGCTGTCGAGCTGCTGATGTTGACAGCAGATAAGGTAACTAAGACCGCTATAATCACAATCGCAGAATAGAAAAATCGTCGCCTGCCCATTGGTGGCTTTTTAAAAAGAAAAAACTTAGAGGCTAAGAAGGTAGCAAATAGTGTGAGAAAACTATTAACCCGCCAAGCAAACTGAATAACGCTGACACTGCTATTAGGGCTATCAGGCCATTTTACTGCCTTGCTCTCCAGAAAGATAAATAGGACAATCCAGCCGATAAGGTAGTAGTCTTCAATTCTTAATTTTCGAAATTGAAATAAAATCAAAGCGAGACAGACAATGACAAGAATTCCAGGCACTAGCTCCTTTATGGCATTATTGAGGCTAAAGCGAAAAATATCACTGAGTGTTCTGGTAGAATTGTTCAGTGATATCCCACCAGGATTGTCAATACGACTGTATCGAAACTGCTCCAGCATGGTAAAAAACTGAAAAGCACTCAAAGCTAGACTAGCCATCACGGCAATAAAGAAATTCCAACAGCGCTGAAGCCTATCTTGCTGAAAAGCAATTGCTGTAATAAAAATCAGACCAACGACGACTGAGGCCATAAAAGCTGTTAAAATATGACTGTAAATCAGCAGCGCCATACCAAAAGTCAGAGGATACCATCTATGATAATTACCTCTAAGGATATTATAAAGCCCATAAAAAACTAAAGGCAGAAAACTCATCGCGATGACCTCACCAGTCGCAAAGCGAATCACGATATTGCCAAGGCGATAGGCTGAAAACACATAAAATATCGCAAAAAGGTGTGAGTTAAAACGATTATGAGTGATTCCTTTACTTGAATAATAGGCAATCAAATAGGTCACTACTGTCAAGGCATAACTATACAGAATCCAACCGTTATAGAGACTACCGGTCAATTTATAAAGTAAATAATAGGGATAATAGGTTAGATAAGGGTAGAAAAAATTAACCCCTTGTCCAATCTTGTAAAAAGACTTGAAATTAACCGGACTTTCATGGATACTGGCTAGGCTGAGAACCCGATTAAGATGAAAGTGCAGATCGTCACCGTACAAGGCACCGTTGCTCATCATCAGGGGAATGATATAAATCAAACTGACTAATAGCGCTGCTAAAAGCACCTTTAGCGGATTAGGAGCCCAGTATTTAAGATACTTGATTGACTTCCGACAGATCCCTTTTAAAATAAGCCATAATTTTCTCAGGATATCTAAAGCCTTATCCCCTTGTCTTGGACTAGGGCTGTGATTATTTGGCTGGGGTTGTTGTATTATATTACTCGTCATTGTTTTCCTGTTATGAGGCTGAGACAATAGTCCCAGCCTCTTTTATTTTTTGTAGTTTTTTTAGCAAGACGTAGTGCGTAAACTTATTTCCAGCTACTACTTCTTCTTGCCGCGCTTTTTCTTGGCTTTCTTAAGTTTATTGGCCTGACGTTTCATGGCTTGATTAACAGCGAATTGACCGATTTTCCCCTTCAAGCCGCCACCGAGCATTTGGCTCATATCAGGCATACCATTAGCACCGGCTAAGGCAGACATATCGGGCATACCACCTTGTCCCATCATTCCCTCGAGGGCTGACATATCCATACCAGAGCCATTTTTCGGCAATTGATTAGGATCTAAGCCCATCTGTTTCATGGCCTTGTTCATATCACCGCTCATGACCCCCTGCATCATAGACTTGGCCTGATTAAAGTCCTTGATAAATTTATTGACATCAACAAAACTATTTCCAGATCCTGCTGCGATTCGGCGACGGCGACTAGGATTGAGTAAGTCGGGATTCTCACGTTCTTCTGGTGTCATAGATGAAACAATAGCACGCTTGCGAGCAATATCACGCTCATCAACCTTTAGATTGCTAAGAGCAGGATTTCCAGCCATACCTGGAAGCATTTTAAGAAGATCTTCCATTGGTCCCATGCTTTGTACTTGATCTAGCTGCTCGATGAAATCATTGAAATCAAAGGTGTTTTCACGCATTTTTTCAGCAATCTCTGCTGAACGTTGTTCATCGTATTCCTGACTGGCCTTTTCGATCAGTGTCAGTAGGTCTCCCATGCCTAAAATACGACTAGACATTCGATCTGGGTGGAAGGTTTCGATATCGGTAATCTTTTCACCAGTACCGGTAAATTTAATCGGACGACCAGTAATTTGGCGGACAGACAAGGCTGCACCGCCGCGTGTATCCCCATCAATCTTGGTGAGGACGACACCTGTGATATCCAGTTTCTGGTTGAACTCACGGGCAACATTGGCTGCCTCTTGACCAATCATAGAATCAACGACCAAGAGAATTTCATTTGGCTGGGCCAAGTCTTTAACATCCCGCAGTTCCTGCATCAGAGTCTCATCAATCTGCAGACGACCAGCTGTATCGATCAAGACATAGTCGTTATGATTTTCACGAGCCTGAGCTAGACCATTTTTTACGATTTCAGTCGCAGGAACATCGGTTCCCATATCAAAAACTGGCACGTTGATTTGCTGCCCCAAGGTCTTGAGCTGGTCGATAGCCGCTGGACGGTAAATATCAGCTGCGATCATCAAAGGACGAGCATTGTCTTCTTTGACTAATTTATTAGCCAACTTGCCGGCAAAGGTTGTTTTACCAGCCCCCTGAAGACCGATCATCATGATAATAGTTGGGATTTTGGGGGCTCTCTCAATCTCAGCTGTCTCCGACCCCAAAATCTCCGTTAGTTCTTCATTAACGATCTTGATAATCTGTTGGGTAGGATCCAGCGTATCAATGATTTCATGACCAACAGCACGCTCACGCACACGCTTGATAAAATCTTTAACAACTGGTAACGCGACGTCAGCCTCCAACAAGGCTAAACGAATTTCCTTAGTGACCTCTTGGACATCTTTTTCAGAAAGCTTCTTCTTTCCGCGAATATTTTTGAAAACGCCTTGTAAGCGTTCTGTTAAACTTTCAAAAGCCATAATTAATACATATCAGAAGCAACTGCCCTCAAACACCGGTATTTGTCATTTTGGACTACCCGATCCGACTTACCATCAAACAGAGTTTACCAGCAGAAGAGTATTTTTCTAGCCTATCAGAAGCAGCTGCCTTTTTCCTTTCTTCTTTTTAACTATTCACGATTATCGATACTAGTTAAGAGAGAAATATTTTCCTGCAGATACGCATCATCAGGATACTTCTCCATAATAGCATCAAAAATCTCACTGCGGACAATGTAGTCAGAATACATATGAAGTTTCATCTCATAGTCTTCTAAAATTTTCTCGGTCCGCTTGATATTATCGTAAACCGCCTGACGGCTGACACCAAATTCATCAGCAATTTCAGCCAGACTATAGTCATCCGCATAATAGAGCTCAATATAGTTCATCTGCTTATCCGTTAATAAGGGGGCATAGAACTCAAAAAGCGCATTCATGCGATTGGTTTTTTCAATTTCCATAAGCTTTATTATACCAAAAAAATTATCTAATTTATAGCCGAAATGCGCAAGATTCCGCCTTGTCTAACGACTTGCTTGGGAAATTGATTTACTTTATAATAGAGGTCAAACAAACGCAGCTAATGCAAATTTTTCAACGAATATCAAAACTAATATCCGGGAGGCTCTGCAATGATTATCTATCACGATATGCTTTTTTCAGCCGTTAACAAGTTTAGACGGCTCCATATTTATTTACCCGATGATTATAAGGATAGCGATGAGCGCTACCCTGTCACCTACTTTTTTGATGGTCAAAATCTATTTTTTAACGATCAAGCGACCTATGGTACATCATGGGGACTCTATGATTTTTTACAAAACTGGTCTAAGAAAATGATTGTGGTCGGCTTAGAATGTGGCCACGAGGGTAATGAGCGCCTGTCAGAATACAGTCCCTACGATATCAACTCAGATTTTTTTGGCGGCCCTATCAAGGGGCTGGGACAGCTGACCATGGACTGGATTGTTCAAGAGGTTAAACCCTATATTGACGCGACTTATCGCACCTATAGTTTTCGCGAAGCCACAGCTATTGCCGGTTCCTCAATGGGAGGTTTAATGTCTATCTATGCTCTGGCTAAGTATAACTCTATTTTCTCCAAAGCAGCCTGCCTATCTTCGGCAATCGTGGGAGATATAGAGGCTGATATCAAGGCTAGTCAGATTGATGAAGACACACGCGCTTATCTATCTTGGGGAAGCCAAGAAAGCTCAGGCTGGCAGGATAGGTACACCATCTGGGACAGTCCTGCAGCTAGAGCTAATCTGACTATTGAGGCAGCATTTCAAAAGCATGGAGCAAAAACCTATATCTTTTGTCAAGAAGGTGGGCGGCATAGCGAAGCTGATTGGGCCAAACAGGTGGCACTTTTCATGGATTTTCTCTGGCGCTCCTAGAAAAGATAATGCCAGAAATTAAAATGATGAAACTGGGACAGAAATCAATAATTCGGAGAATTTGATTTTCCTCGCTCTCCTATTTTAAGGCCCAGCCCTCTGCCACTTTCCTGTTTTTAGGTGGCAGGCTTTGGCAGTCTATCCCCAGACTGCCAAACTCCACTGGATAATTTCTATCCCACCTCCGCACAGCTCCAAAGGTCCCCCGGACCTTTGGAGGTTGGAAATAAGATAAACTAACATTCATAGAATTGGATATCCACCCAGCACAGTTCATTGATGCTAAAGCACCTAATGAACTGTGCTGGGGAAAGACTTCTTGGCAGAGCCAACCAGTTTTTTCTCCCAACCACTGCGCCTAGCAAATAAAATTGAATAAATAAATAAGGTTGAGAACTTTTGTCTCAACCTCATTTTACCTTTTTAATGGGTTAATTACTACTTTCCAAATAAAACTCAAATCTTCCAGCTACATACTGACTGCGAACAAATTCAAAAGGGGTTCCATCATCTAGGTAGGAGGTTTGTTTCCGAGTCAATAGAGCATGCCCTCGCTTAACCTCCAGAGCATCTGCTTTGTCTCCATTAGCAACATCAGCAGAGATAATCTGCTGACTTTTACCGATAATATAACCGTGATCTGTCAGCGTCTGGAAAAAGTGATTAGTGACCTCTTCCTGTTTAAAATGGCGAATCAATCGCTCGGGAATACTGGTTACTTCATAAGCGACTGGAAGATTATCTGCATAGCGAACCCGCTCCATGCGTATAATATAGGATTTTGGCCTAACCGAAAGATGACGGATCTCCTGCTCATTTGGATAGGTACGCTCATATGAAATCAGTTTGCTGGAGGGGTCTTTTCCTTGAGATTTAATAATTTCAGTAAAGCTGGTTGTTCCCCGCATTTTTTCCTGAACTCGCTGACTAGCGACATAGGTACCGCTACCAACTCGGCGCTCCAATATTCCTTCATCTACCAAAAGTGTAATCGCCTGCCGCAAGGTCATACGGCTGACCTCAAATTGATCAGATAGGTCGCGCTCGCTGGGCAGGCGGCTGCCGATTTTCCAAACACCTCGATCAATCTCGTTTTTAATGGCATCATGAATCCGAATATAAGCTGGTAGCATGGCATCCTCCTGATTAGTCTATACCAGTATTGTAGCACAAAAAAGCAGAAGGCTACTGGCTTTTTTCGCAATTTGAGAAAAATAGCGTGAAGCGCTTCTGCTGAAACATTTATTGTCTTTAGCACACATAAGACAACTTCTAGTTAGTCAGTTGTGTTGCCATAGACAGACATCGATGAACTCGGTGTAAAATGAATGGGTTTAAACATCCAGTTGTTATCTTGATGGAAACGGCTGGTCAAAGTATCGGTAAGCGTATTGCCAGATACCGTAATATTGCTGACATCTCCAGAGTGCTGACCAATACTAGCACCGTAGGCAATAATTTTGCCCGACTTATCCTTATAAGGAATGAACGAATTATTGGTCACACTGATATTACTGGTCATAGCTTTTGTTTGGTTGTAATTGCCATAGTTAGAGTCGATATTTTTTAAGAAATTGCCATCCCATTCCCCCCGATTGTCCGATGTATCGAACTGGATAGCTTCGGCGTAAATATCATGGTCTTTGCTGACTTCCGATAAATCAGTTTTATCAGTCAGCTCAGGTGCGTAACCTTCAAAGGTATTGCCGTCAAAACTTGAATTTTGCAAACCACCAAGGTCAAAGACGTGACTTCCCATTTTATGAACCATAGTAAAAGTATTGTTTTCGATAGTCCAGTTGCTGCCATGATTAACCATAATCATGAACTGGTTTCCTTTTTCTAAATCCTTAGCTTCGACAGTGATATCTCTCATGGTGAAATTTTGTACACCATCTGTTGCACCAGTTCCTGTCGCAAATCCAAACCAATACTGGGCACCATCGACAATGAGTTTGGTGCGATCGCCGCGAATCTGCGTATCCGAAGCTAGGGTAATATAGTCTGTTTCCGGGGTCTGTGTCCCAATAGTGAAATCTCCGCTGGGAAGGCCTAGAATGGTCCCAGGATTATCCTTGGCATAATTAAAGGCATCTTTTAAGACCTGATTATTGTCTGCAGCAGAATTCTCTTGCTTTAAAGGAACATGGTAAATATCGTTGACACTGGCTTCGGCGATATTAGAAATATCTGTACCGTCATCCAGTTTAACATCGTACTTATAACCGCCACCAGATGAATAATTATAACTGATATTAGTCACTTCTGCTGCATCTCCTTGATAGCTGCTTAAATCGTAACCATCTAAATCAGTCTCAGCGGTATGACTAATCTGAATCGTAGCATCCTTGCCGAATTTAGCATCAGGCGCTTCCGTAATATCTGTTTCAGTGACACCTCTGACCTTATCACCATTCTCAAACTTGATCGTGTAAGTCATGACGGAATCCCCGTCCTTGGTATCAACTTGATTCTCAGAATCAATCTTGCCGATCCACTGGCGGTACCTTTCTAAATTTTTACCACCGATGGAAGTTTGTGCTTCAGCAGTAATCTGCACAGTATTATTTTCAGCGTATTTAGGTTTTAAATTCTCCGAGCCAATCTGGATATTGCTGGTAACATTAAGAACATCCTTCTTGAGGACCTTAAAACTGTCGGTGACCGCCAAAAGAATGATAGCGGCAACGACCAATACTCCTAGCACAATCAGTTCCTGCACGCGAAACAGGCCTTTGCCTCGCTGTCTTTGTCTATTTTCCCTCAGTAAGGGACTGGTATGACTTTCTCTTTCTTTATGAGTAGGGGGAATTTTTTCTCGCATAGAGTTTATTATAACATAGTTTGCCTAGCGAGAATAGGGGGGATTTACCCGAAATTTCTACTGCGCTCGGGCATAAAGTGTGCTACAATAGACGTAATCATTCTGTCAGGCAGACTGACAAACTAGAAAGGGTTAAGATGACTGAATTTACCAACCTTGAAAAGATCATCGTCTTGGATTACGGCAGCCAGTATAACCAGCTGATCGCCCGCCGTATCCGCGAATTCGGGGTCTTTTCAGAACTTAAAAGCCATAAGATTACTGCAGCCGAAATCAAGGAGCTCAATCCTATCGGAATCGTCCTATCCGGCGGACCTAACTCGGTTTATGCCGATGATTCCTTTGGTATAGATGAAGAGATCTTTGAGCTTGGTATTCCGATTCTAGGTATTTGTTATGGCATGCAGCTTCTGACCGACCGTTTGGGCGGCAAGGTTGTCCCTGCTGACCAGACCGGCAACAGCGAGTATGGCCAGTCGACACTCCAGCTGCAGCAACAATCAGCCCTATTTGCCGACACGCCAAAGGAACAGGTCGTCCTGATGAGTCATGGCGATGCTGTGACTGAAATCCCGGCTGACTTCCAGCTTATCGGAGAATCTGCCGACTGTCCTTATGCTGCCATCGAAAATCCAGAGCGCAAGATTTACGGTATCCAGTTCCACCCAGAAGTTCGGCACTCAGTCTACGGCAATGATATCCTGCGTAATTTTGCTGTGACTATCTGTGGTGCTAAGGCAGATTGGTCAATGAATAACTTTATTGAAATGGAAATTGCTAAGATCCGTGAGACCGTTGGCGAGCGCAAGGTTTTACTGGGACTCTCGGGCGGAGTTGATTCATCAGTCGTCGGCGTGCTGCTGCAAAAGGCAATTGGCGACCAACTAACCTGCATCTTTGTCGATCACGGTCTTCTGCGTAAGGGAGAAGGCGATCAGGTCATGAACATGCTGGGCGGCAAATTCGGACTTAACATCATCCGTGTGGACGCCTCCAAGCGCTTCTTAGACTTGCTGGCCGGTGTTGATGACCCTGAAAGGAAACGCAAAATCATCGGCAACGAGTTTGTCTATGTCTTTGATGACGAAGCCAGCAAACTCAAAGGGGTAGACTTTTTAGCCCAGGGGACACTCTATACCGATATTATCGAATCTGGTACTGAGACAGCCCAAACTATCAAGTCACACCACAATGTTGGCGGCCTGCCTGAAGATCTACAGTTTGAACTAATTGAGCCTCTCAATACCCTTTTCAAGGATGAGGTCCGAGCTCTGGGGACGGCCCTAGGAATGCCCGATGAAATCGTCTGGCGCCAGCCATTTCCTGGTCCAGGTCTGGCTATCCGCATCATGGGAGATATTACCCCTGAGAAGCTCGAAACCGTCCGTGAATCCGATGCCATCCTACGTGAAGAAATTGCCCAAGCCGGCTTGGAACGCGATGTTTGGCAGTATTTCACTGTCAATACTGGTGTGCGCTCGGTTGGCGTTATGGGAGACGGCCGCACCTACGATTACACAATTGCCATCCGCGCTATTACTTCTATCGATGGCATGACAGCAGACTTCGCCCAACTGCCTTGGGAGGTCTTGCAAAAAATCTCAAGGCGCATCGTCAACGAAGTCGATCACGTCAACCGCATCGTCTATGATATCACCAGCAAACCACCTGCAACTGTGGAGTGGGAATAGGTGACTAAATTAAAGTGAAGTGAAATGGTTGGTCTAACAGCATTTCTAAGTGTTGTAAAATGTGAAAACGGAACTAAATTACTTTGGTTCCCCACCAGAAAATAATGTGCGGCCCCAAAAAGTTGAATTATAAAGGCTCTTTGTCAACTGTAGTGGGTGACTTATCATGAACAACGAGAGAGGACCGGCTTGGTCTTCTTTTTTGTTAGGTTTAAAGCGAGATAAATCCGTTTTTTAAAGTTGTCAAAGTTCCGATAGCCAAAGGCATTGCGTTTGATGTCTTTGATGAGTTTGTTAGTGGCTTCTAATTTAGCGTTAGAATAAGGCAATTCAATGGCATTAGTGATATAATTTTTATAACG